>JBDLTZ010000097.1:0-5550 GCA_039805565.1 Chloroflexota bacterium
AGCTCCTCGCTTAAGGCCGCCACGCTGCTGTAGCTCGACTCGAGCCGTACGCCCAGCCGCGACTGCCGCCACTCCCGCAGCTCGATGAGCTGCGGGAGGCCGATCGTCAGCCCGATCACCCGCCCGCGCTCCAGCGCGAAGAGCTCGCGCGGTGCGGCGAGCTCCGCCACGAGCGGCAAGTTGGCGACCTTCCGGCCGAGCACCGCCAGGTACATTGCCAGCGATGTCTTCCCAACCCGCGACACGCCGACCAGCAGTATATCGGCCCGCCCCCAGTCCTCGGGGTGCGCGCCGTCGTCGTGCGCCAGCGTGTACTCGATCGCGGCCATGCGCTCGCGGTACGAGCGCTCGTGCGCCATGTAGCGCCCCGGCTCACCAAGCGGTGCGATCTCAAGCTTCGCGGCGATCTGGTCCAGCAGCGGACCGATGAGATCGACGGCCGGAACGCCGCGCTCGCGCGCGAGCTCGAGAAGCTCGCGCCGGCGCTCCACATCCACCAGCGTGTGGGCGATGATGGCCTCGCTCGCGGCCGCCCGCTCGACGGCGTCGGCGAGCTGCTCACGCTTCACCGCCCGCGCCAGCAGCACTACCGGCACCTCGGCGTTCGGGAACTGTGCGAGCGCCGCGCGCACCATCTGCTCTGCGCTGTACCCCACGCCTCCCGATACGATGATGATCGTTGTTGCCCCATTGTGTGTCTCGGTTTGTGTGCGCCGCACCCACGTGCATGCGCGGGTGTGGCGCACGATTGCCCGGCAGGCCTGCAGAGCCTTCGTTCCCCAGATCAGCCGTCTAGCCCTGCTCCACCTCGTGGATGCGCAGCCGCGTCCGCACCACCGCGTCCGGGCTCAGGCTGATCGAGTCGATGCCCTGCGCCACCAGGAAGGCGGCGAACTCCGGGTAATCCGACGGGGCCTGCCCGCAGATCCCGACCTTGCGCCCCGCGCGGTGCGCCACCGCGATCAGTTCGGCGCAGGAGCGCGTCACCGCGCTGATGCGCTCGTTGAACAGCGGTGCTACGCGCTCGGAGTCGCGGTCCACGCCCAGCGTCAGCTGCGTCAGGTCGTTCGAGCCAATCGAGAAGCCGTCGAAGACCTCGGCGAACTCCTCTGCCATCAGGATGTTTGACGGGATCTCGGCCATCACGTACACCTCGAGCCCGTCCTTCCCGCGTTCCAGCCCACCCTCGCGCATCACCTCCAGTACGCGGCGCCCCTCATCCGGCGTCCGGCAGAACGGCACCATCACCACCAGGTTCTTCAGGCCGAACACCTCGCGCACGCGCCGGATCGCCGCCACTTCCAGCATGAAGCCATCCTTGTAGCCGGGGTGGTAGTAGCGGCTCGCGCCGCGCCAGCCGAGCATCGGGTTCTCTTCGCCCGGCTCGAATTGCGCACCGCCCAGCAGGTGCGCGTACTCGTTGGTCTTGAAGTCCGACAGCCGCAGCACCACCGGCCGTGGCCAGAAGGCTGCCGCGATCGTGCCGATCCCGCGCGCCAGGTTGTCGACGAAGTACTCGGTCTTGTCGGCGTAGCCGCTCGTGAGCCGGTCGACCTCGCGCCTGGTGGCATCATCCAGCTGATCGTAGCGGGTGAGGGCGAGCGGGTGGACGCGCACCCAGCTGGCGAAGATGAACTCCATCCGTGCCAGGCCGACGCCGTCATTCGGCAACTGGGCCAGCTTGAGGGCCTGCTCGGGGTTGCCGACGTTCATCAATATGGCGGTTCGCGTGGTCGGCAGGGTGGCGGGGTCGATCTCCTCGACGGCATACGCCAGCGCCCCGTCGTAGACGTGCCCCACCTCGCCCTCCGCGCAGCAGACGGTGACCTCCCGCCTACTGGCCAGCACGTGCATCGCGTCGATCGCGCCGACGAGGGCGGGGATGCCGAGCTCGCGCGCCACAATCGCCGCGTGCGAGGTGCGCCCGCCGCGCTCGGTGACGATCGCCCGCGCCTGCTTCATGATCGGCTCCCAGTCTGGGTTCGTGATCTCGGTGACGAGGATCTCTCCGGGCTGAAACTCCCGCATCTGGGCCGGGTCTTGGATGACGTGTGCGGGGCCCGCCGCAATCGCGTCGCCCACGGCGAGGCCCTGTACCAGCGCGTGACCGGTCTCGGTAAGCTGGTAGAGTCGCAGTGTCGCCCCCCGCCGCTGGCCGTGGATCGTCTCGGGCCGCGCCTGCACGATGAACAGCTCGCCGGTGTGGCTGTCCTTGGCCCATTCGATATCCATCGGCGTATCTGCGCCGCGCTTGCGGCTGTAGTGCTCCTCGATCGCCAGACTCCAGCGCGCCAGCTGCAGCACGTCCTCATCGCTCAGTGAGAAGCGAGCGCGCTCGGCGGGCAACACCGAGAGGTTCTTCAGGCGGTGGTCGTTGCGGTCGTAGACCAGCTTGAACTCCTTCGTACCGCACTGCTTGGAGATGATTGGCCGGTAGCCCTGGCGCAGGGTCGGCTTATGGACGTAGAACTGGTCGGGTGCCACGCGCCCCTGGACGATGTTCTCGCCCAGGCCCCAGATCGATGTGATGTACACCACGTCGCGGAAGCCGGTCTCGGTATCCAGGGTGAAGATGACACCCGAGCTGGCCTCATCGGCATCGACCATCCGCTGGACGCCAATGGAGAGCGCGACCTTGAAGTGCTCGAAGCCCATATCCTCGCGGTAGCTGATGGCGCGCGCGGTGAACAGGCTGGCGAGCGACTTCTTGATGGACTCTAGTAGATCGGCCTCGCCGTGGACGTGCAGGTAGGTCTCCTGCTGGCCGGCGAAGCTTGCGGTGGGCAGGTCCTCGGCCGTGGCCGACGAACGAACCGCCACCTCGATGTCCTCGGTGCCGCTGCGGCGCGAGAGCTCGCGATAGGCGGCGACGATCTCGCGCTCTAGGTCGACCGGGAAGATACCCTTGAGGATCAGGTTGCGGATGCGGCGGGCGCGCCGCGCCAGGTCCTGGACGTCGGCACGGTTCCAGCCGGCCAGCAGATCGCCGATGGGCGCCTCGAGGGCGTTGGCGGCCATGAAGGAGCGGTAGGCTTCGGCCGTGACGGCGTAGCCGTCGGGGACCTGGACCCCGACGTCCGTGAGCTCGCGCAGCATCTCGCCGAGCGAGGCGTTCTTGCCTCCGACGGAAGGAACGTCGTCGATGCCGATGTCGCGGAACCAGCGTACCCATTGCATTGGAGTGCTCCTTTCGCGCGTCGCACGTCCACACGAATGCCGGCGCTCATGTCAGATGCGACGGTTGGACCAGATGGCAGGCGATCTCGGCGTTGGGCCAGGCGTGGTGGTCTGCTCGAACGTCACTTGTGCTCTGCATGGCCTCCCCCAATGTTGGGTTGTCCCGAGAGGCGCGCGTGCAGCAGATGCCGGCGCACATCTCAGCGGCCCGCGTGTGCGGTGCGTTTCGATAGGGTGATGCGAGCTCTACACGGCATGCGAGTTGCGCGCAGCGGCCCCGTCCTGAGGCAGCACCCCATCGGAGGGGCCGGGAGGGATGAGTGGTGAAGCGTGTGGTGGCGCGAAGCGAGGGACGTGGCCCATCTGCCATCAGCATACATCTGGATGGCCGTGTTGCGTGGAGCGATCCCGCTACGCGGGAGAGCAATCATGCTACAGCCCGAGCGGTGAGCAGCACGTGATCGGAGCGGGGAACTGATGACGCTAAGGGCGGTGGTCCAATGACCATCTGGTCAGCCGCATGGCCAACTCCTTAGCGTCACCGTAAGTATAGCGCGGCGGCGGCCAGATGGAGTGGCGATCTCCTGCCGCCGCCGTGGAGAGAGCACAATCCTGACTACCAGTACCACACCTGCCTGGAGAGCACCTAACTCGACCTAGCGGTGGTGTTTCGCAGGCGGTCGAACGACATCGAGGAGCGCAACCGTGACCCGATGCTCGACGCCACCGTCAACGTGGTTGAACTCCCAGTGCCGACGGTGCAGCTCGGCCGTGAGCCGTCGGTAGCCGTAGCCGGGGAACTCCAGCATACTGGGCTCAATGGCATCGCGGAGCGCAACGTCACGCTCGGCCTGCGTGGGCTGATGTGGTCGCGCGCAGAGCTGACGCACAGACAGACTGGGAAACTCTTGTTGCAGGGTTGTCACGAGCTGATGCCTGGCTTGGACTGGAGCCGCTGCAAGGCCTTAGCGGCATTCTCCACAGCAAGCTGGCCGCAGACCCGCTCCAGTTCCGTGATCTGCGTCTCATAGTCGGGGGTGGCATTGGGACCAGCCAGGGGGGGTGAAAGCGGCCTCGGCGCCGCGCAGCCGGACTTCGCGGCGCCAATGGGTCAGCACGCTCTCGGCGATCTGATACTCGCGACACGCGTGCGCCGGGCGTGGTTCGCCAGCTTCGACCGTCTGGACGACCTTTAGCTAAAACACACGGCTGTACGTTTTCTTGGTCTTGCCCATTGTGCTCCTCCTCTGAAAAAGTGTTTAGACCAAAGAGGAGAAGCACCCGTCATCCGTGGTCCGGTAGATTGGGTGCAGTCCAGTGGGTCGATACCGCTGATGCCTATGTCGCCGGTAGTGGTGATGATGACCTCAGACGGACATCTCCAGTACCCCCGTCACAGCGTGCGAGCAGGCTATTCACGCCAGGCGCGAACATAGGCGTGCTGCTCATCGGTCTCAGGGCTGCGCGGCCGGCGCCAGGACTTCTCTACGCCCTGCCAGTGATGGGCAATGCGAGCAAGCGCCTCATCGCCGCTCTGCCCATGGCGCACCAGCCAGCAGCCCACGACGGTGCCCGTGCGTCCGATACCGCCCCAGCAGTGAACGTAGACCGTGTGGCTGGCGGCGATGGCGGCATCCAGGGCGTCGAGAATGGCTATCATCGCCCCTGGTGAGCGCGGCACACTCACGTCGCGAATGGGCATTCGATGGTGGGTCGCCACGATCTGCCGGGCCTTCGTCGCCTGCTCCAGGAGGTCAACGTAGGGCATCAGCTCACCCTCCTCGGTCAGGTCGAGGAAGTAGGTGATACCCGCATCCAAATGGCGCTCGACGCGCGCCCTGGCGGCCGCCCGGTCGCCCGAGCCGGGATACTCGCCGGCGATCAGATTGGGCGTGACACGGTAGCTGTTGCGATGGGGGAGTATGTCACTCATAGGATGGGCGCCCTTGTGTAAACGGCGGGTGACTGCTTGCCTTATCCTACTCGGCCGTGTGGGCGCAAATGCGGACTTCAACGGCCCTTTTGGAGCTACAACCAGGGGGTATTGCAACGAGCGGTGCGCCACCGTGAGCGGCCTGGTGCTGCACGCTGTAGTGCGATGCGCTGCCTGGCCGGGTGATGTTTACCATATCAGGGTGCTCGCTCAAGATAGCAAACACCTCGGCCCAGTTATATGCTTTGGCAGCGTCAGCAAGCTGTTGGCGAAGTGCATGTGCCTGCTCAGTTAGCACATCAGCCTGCAAGACTCCATCCCACGTCGGGTCACTCATGTTGCATCGCCTCCGCATTACAAGGGCTCAGAACAGCTCTCCCTGTCCCTCGGCTGTCTTCTTCGGTCGCCCCGCCTTCGCCTTCCCCGCCGCCTTCTTCGCG
>JBDLTZ010000098.1:0-36322 GCA_039805565.1 Chloroflexota bacterium
CCCCTACCGCGCCTCCACAGCCAGGATCTCGCGCAGGAACTGACCGGTGTGCGAGCTGGCCACCTCGGCCACCTGCTCGGGCGTGCCACAGGCCACCACATACCCGCCGCCATCGCCGCCCTCGGGACCCATATCGATGATCCAGTCGGCCGTCTTGATCACGTCCAGGTTGTGCTCGATCACCACCACCGTGTTGCCGGCGTCCACCAGGCGGTGGAGCACCTCGAGTAGCCGCTGCACGTCAGAGAAGTGCAGGCCAGTCGTCGGCTCGTCCAGGATGTAGATCGTGCGGCCGGTGGCCACGCGCGCGAGCTCCTTGGCGAGCTTGACGCGCTGGGCCTCGCCGCCGGAGAGCGTGGTCGCCGACTGTCCGAGCGCGATGTAGTCCAGCCCGACGTCGTGGAGGGTCTGGAGGATGCGGCGGATGCGCGGCACGCTCTCAAAGAACTCCATACCGGTCTGGACGTCCATCTCAAGGATATCGGCGATGCTCTTGCCCTTGTACTTGACCTGGAGCGTCTCGCGGTTGTAGCGCTTGCCCTTGCAGACATCACAGCGCACCCAGACGTCGGCCAGGAACTGCATGTCGATACGCTTCTCGCCGTTGCCCTCGCAGGCCTCGCAGCGCCCGCCCTTGAGGTTGAAGGAGAAGCGGCCGGCCTCGTAGCCGCGCAGCTTGGCCTCGGGCGTGCTGGCGAACAGCTCACGGATGAGGTCGAACAGCTTGACATAGGTGGCCGGGTTCGAGCGCGGCGTGCGGCCGATCGGCTGCTGGTCAATGTCGATCACCTTGTCGAGGTGGTCGAGCCCCTTGAGAGCGCGGAACGGGCCGGGCTTGAGCTGGGCCTTGTTGAGCCGGTTCGCCAGCGCCGGGTAGAGCGTCTCGGTGACGAGCGACGACTTGCCGGAGCCGGAGACGCCAGTGATGCAGACGAACGTGCCGAGCGGGAGCCGCACCGAGACATCGCGCAGATTGTTCATCGTGGCGCCCTCGAGCTCGATCCACTGCTCGGCGACGACCTTCGCGGCCGGGGGTGCCTCGGCGGGCGCCTTCTTCTTGACCGCGGGCCGCCCGCGCTTCTTCGCCTCGTGCCTCTCCGCGACATCGCCGCCCTCTGGGGTGCCAAGGGCCGGCCTTCTGCGCTGCTGGGGCACGGCGATCTCGAGCCGGCCTGAGAGGTAGGCGCCGGTCTGCGACTCGTTGATCATCGCGACGGCGTCGGGGCGCCCGGCGGCGACCACGTAGCCACCCTTGACGCCTGCGCCCGGCCCGAAGTCGATCAGGTAGTCGGCGGCCTGCATCGTCTCCAGGTCGTGCTCGACGACGATCACGGTATTGCCGAGGTCGCGCAGCTTTAGCAGGGTGTTGAGCAGCTTGCGGTTATCGCGCTGGTGCAGGCCGATGCTCGGCTCGTCGAGGATGTACATGACACCGACGAGCCCCGAGCCGATCTGCGAGGCGAGGCGGATGCGCTGGGCCTCGCCGCCCGAGAGGGTGGGCGCGCCGCGCTCGAGCGTCAGGTAGTGCAGGCCGACGTTGAGCAGGAAGCCGAGGCGCTCGCGGATCTCCTTCAGCACGTCGGAGACGATCGCAAGCTGGTACTCGGTGAGCGGCTGCACGGGGGACGATAGTCCACCGACGCCCGACGACAGACCGCCCGTGCCGTTTTCGTGGTGGGTGCCGTTGGCCGACGGCCCTTGGTCCTTGGTCTTTCGCCCTTCGTCCTCGGAGAGCGCCTCCGCCCAGCGGTGGGCCTCGGCCACGTTCATGCGGCCGAGCTCGCGCAGCGATGTGCCGGCCACGGTGACGGCCAGGCTCTCGGGGCGCAGGCGGGCGCCGCGGCAGGCCGGGCAGGGCTGCTCGCTCATGAAGCTCTGGTAGAATTCGCGTGTGAAGTCCGAGCCGGTCTGGTGGAAGCGGCGGCGGATCTCGTTCGCCAGGCCCTCCCACGGCCGGGAGAACTCGCCGCGCGACCCGGTGGTCTCATCGCTCCAGCTGAACTTGATGCGCTCCTTGCCGCTGCCCTCGATGATGATGTCGCGGGCGCGCCGGGACATCTGCTCCCAGGGCGTATCGAGGTCAAACCCGTAGTGCTGCCCGATCGCCACGAGACAGCGGTGGGCCCATGAGTCGCGCTTCTTGCGCAGCTCGCCCCAGTAGGGGATGGCCCCGTCGTGCAGGGTGAGCGACGGGTTCGGCACCAGGAGCTGCGGGTCAACCTCAAGGCGCGTGCCGAGGCCGGTGCACTCGGGGCAGGCGCCCTGGGGGTTATTGAAGGAGAACATCTGCGGCGCAAGCTCGGGGAACGAGATCCCGCAGTGGGTGCAAGTGTTCTCCTCGCTCATGAGCCACTCTTCGGCCTTCGGCGCCTGGGCCTTCGGTCCGTCGCCGTCGCTCCCGGCCTCCTGCCTGTCGTCAGCGGGGCGCTGTGCCTGGGGCAGGCTGATGATCACCAGGCCCTCGCCGACGCGCAGCGCCTGCTCGATGCTGTCGGTCAGGCGCGTGACAAAGGCGTCCCACTCGCTCTGCTCGTTCGCGGTGGCGCGGCCGATGCGGCGGCCCGCCGGCTGCTGCGGCTCCTGCGCCTGGCGCTCCGGTATCGTCAGGCGGTCCACCACCACCTCGATCGAGTGCTTGACCTTCTTGTTGAGCTTGATCTCCTGGGTCAGCTCGTAGATCTCGCCGTCGACTCGGACGCGGGCGAACCCCTCGGCCCTGGCCTCGGCGAAGATATCCTTGTACTCACCCTTGCGGCGCGACACGAGCGGCGCGAGCACCATGAAGCGCGTGGCGGCCGGGAGCTGGAGCACCCGGTTGACCATCTGCTCGGCGCTCTGCGAGCCCACCTCACGGCCGCACTGGTGGCAGTGCGGCGTGCCGACGCGGGCGTACAGCAGGCGCAGGTAGTCGTAGATCTCGGTGACGGTGCCGACGGTGGAGCGCGGGTTCTTCGAGGCGCTCTTCTGCTCAATGGCGATGGCGGGTGAGAGACCGCCGATGAAGTCGACCTTCGGCTTCTCCATCTGGCCGAGGAACTGCCGCGCGTAGGCCGAGAGCGACTCGACGTAGCGGCGCTGTCCTTCGGCGTAGAGCGTGTCGAAAGCCAGTGACGACTTGCCGGAGCCGGACACGCCGGTGAGGACCACCAGCTTGTCGCGTGGGATCTCGAGGTCCACGCCCTTGAGGTTGTGCTCGCGGGCGCCTTTAATGACGATCTTGTCCTTCGACATCGGCCGGGTCCTCTGTATCGGGTGTACGGCAGACAAAAAACGCCGCCGCAGTGCAGGTGCTCTTCGGCAGCGTCGCATATATGAACGAGTGTGCGAGAAGTATAGCACTCCCGCAGGGCTTCGTCAATAATCTACGCTCGCCGGCGCTCTTCGGATGGCGCGGGGAGCACATCGGCTAGCCGGCGCTCTGGGCGCTCTTGTACTCCAGCTCGTAGACCATGTGCGGCTCGTGCTTTCCCTTGAGCACCACAGGCCCGATGGGCCGCAGCACCCAGGGGAGTGTCTTGCCCGGCGGCAGCGCCTCCGCCAGGTGGTACGAGACGATCACCTGGTCCGGCTGCGCGAGCCCGCTCAGGCGGCTGGCGGTGTTCACCACGTCGCCGATCACCGTGTAGTCGAGCCGCTGCGCCGAGCCGATGTTGCCCACCACGGCGCGGCCGTAGCCGAGCCCGACGCCCATGCGGATATCGAGGCCCAGCTCGCGCCACCACGTGCGCTGCAGCTCGGCGACGGCCAGCTGGAGGTCCGCCGCCGCCGCCAGCGAGCGCTGCACGTCGTCCTCGCGGGCGATCGGGACGCCGAACACGCCGATGATGCCGTCGCCGAGGAACTTGTCGATCGTACCGCCGTGTCGGTAGAGCACCTCGGTCATGGCGGTGAAGTAGCGGTTGAGCACCTGCTCCACGAGCACCCGCGGCCGCATGCCCTCGGTGAGCGAGGTGTAGCCGCGGAGATCGGCGATCAGCACCACCACATCGCGCTCGGCCGGCTCGCCGAAGTCCCCGCCCCCGGCCAGCACCTCCTCCACCACCTGCGGTGAGACGTAGCGGCGGAAGACGCTCCGCAGCCGCTCCTGCTCGCGCCGCTCGAGCTCTTTGAGCGCGGTGATATCCTGTAGCACCGCCACCCGCCCGATCAGGCCGTTGTCTGCGCCGGTCACGGGGGCGACGCTGATGCTGAAGGTGGCGCCGCTCTCGAGCGTGACCTCGCTGGTGCTCGGCGGCTCGTGGGCGGCGTGCCCGTTGCGGCCGGCCCACAGCGCCTCGAGCAGGTTCTGCTGGCGCACCAGCGTCGCAAGCGGGTGCCCGGGGGCGTCGAGCCCCAGCCGCTCCTGGGCGGCGCGGTTCGCCAGCAGCAGCTGGTCACGCGGGTCGATCAGCAGGATCGGGTCGGCGGCTCCGCGCAGCACCGCTCCCAGCGTCGAGCGCTCGTTCTCCACCTCGCGGTACAGTCGGGCGTTCTCCATCACCTGCCCGATCAGGCTCGCGATCGTCTCGAGCAGCGTCAGCTCGCCCTGCAGGAAGGCGTCCGCTCGCCCGGTGGCATCGACGATGATCATGCCCTCCTGCTGCCCGCCGGACATAAGTGGGGCCAGCGCCAGCGAATCAACGCGCGCCGCCGCGAGCTGTGCTGACACCCCGGCGAGCCGGTCGTCCGCGCCCACCACCGGGATGAGCTGCGGCCCGTGCAGGTCGAGCGACTGGGCGATCTGCTGCAGCGGCAGCGTGAAGCGCACTGGCTCACCTGGGGCCGCGGCGCTGGTGCTGCGCGCTGCTACGCCTGGGCCGTTTCCGGTGAGCACGATACCGCAGTGCTGGACCTCGAAGATGTTGGCGATCGCATCGGCGGCGATCCGCAGGTTTTCGTGGGGGTCGAGCTGGGCGGTGATTGCGATCGAGAGCCGATTCACGCGCTCGAGCTGGCGGACGCGGCGCTGTTCGCTGTCGAACAGGCGGGCGTTGTCCAGCGCCACGCCGAGCTGGCTGGCGAGCGTGCTGAGCAGCCGTACGTCGGCCTCGCCGAAGACCCCGGGCGCCTGGCTGGATACGTACAGAGCGCCGAATACCTCACGTGCGGTGACGATCGGGACGGCCAGCTCTGAGCCCTCGTCGCCCGCCTCGGCCCCCGGCTCTACGGCCCCCGACAGCACTGGCTCCTGGCGCTGCACCGCGCGGCCGGCCACGCTCTCGTCGCTCACATCCGCGGCGCTCTGCCCCGTCCCGCCGGCGGTGGCTCGCACACGCAGGCCCTGATCCTCGCGCAGCAGCAGCGCGACCTGCGGGTAGCCGAAGGTGTAGTGGATGAGGTGCGCCACCAGGCGGAGCAGCTGGTCCAGGCTCATCAGCTCGGCCAGGTAGCGGCTCATCTGGTTGATGCGCGCCAGGTCCTCGGCCCGCCGCTCGAGCAGGCTGTTCTGGCTGCGTGTCAGGCGGAACAGCTCGGCGTTCTCCAGGGCGATCGCGCTCTGCGCGGCGACCGAGCTCAGCAGGTCCAGGTGCTCGCCTGTGAAGTAGCCGGGTGTATGGTGCACGAGCGTAATAGCCCCAAGCGCCTGGTCCTCACGCACGATCGGCACCGACGCCACACTGCGCACTGCGCGCTGCAGCGGCGTCACCGCCACCCATCGCGGGTCGTCGCGGGTCTCGTCGATCACCGCCGGCTTGCGCTCGCGCAGCACCCACCCGGCGATCCCATCGCGTAGGATATCGTCGAGCGGCATCGTGGAGCGATTGCGGGTGCTTGAGAAGAGGCGCGCCTGGCCGCTGGCGGTGAGGATGATGCTGGCGCGGATGGCCCCCACCGCGTCGGCGAGGCGGTCCAGGAACTGCGTCAGCAGCTGGTCCAGGTCGAGCGAGGTGCCGAGCTCGCGCGTCAGGTGGAGCAGCAGCTCGGTCTTGCGCTGCTCGGCGCGCAGCGAGCGCTGACTGCGCTGGAGCCGGAGCATCGCGCGCACGCGCGCCAGGAGCTCGGTGAAGTCGACTGGTTTGACGAGAAAGTCGTCCGCGCCGGCGTCGAGCGCCATCACCTTGGACTTCTGGTCGCCCCGCGCCGTTACTAGGATGATCGGGATGAACGGCTTGTGCTCGTCCGCCTTGACCTTCTCGGTGACCTCCTGGCCGCTGACGCCGGGCAGCAGCAGGTCCATCATAATCAGGTCGGGCGTGACAAGCTCCAGGTAGGCCAGCGCCTCCTCGCCCGTCGTGGCCACGGACACGCGGTAGCCGGTGTTCTGCAGCAGCAGCTGGAACATCCGGCGGATGCCGGGGTCGTCGTCGACGATCAGGATATGTGCGGGCTCCGGCATCGTGGCCACTCCCTGCCAGGGGGTAATATAGGACTACTATCCTACATTAAACCACAGAAGTGGTTCGGCAAAGGAGGGCCAGGGAGGTCTAGGCCCTCCCTGAAACCCACCCACCAAACCGATTGGTTTGTGTGGAACTATCTCGTAGGAACGCCAGAGGGCCGCGCAGAGATGCATGGCTCCATGACAGTGGTGTCATCATACCACGGCGCTCTACCGCACGGTGCGGCGGAATGAGGCGAGCGCGAGCGCAACCCCAGCCAGGGCGAACAGAGAGACGGCCGCGAAGGAGAGCGGCAGCGGGATGGAGGCCTGGCCTTCGAACGTCAGAGCGCGCAGCGCGTCGATCAGGTAGGTGGTGGGGTTGGCGAGTGCGATCACGCGCACCCAGCCCGGCATGGTCATCAGTGGGTAGAGCGCGTTGGATGCGAACAGCAGCGGCAGGTTGAAGAGGAAGATCAGTCCGTGGTAGCCCATGATGCTGGTGGAGCGCGCCGCCACGGCCAAGGCGACGCCAGCGAAGCCGAGGGTGAAGAGGGTGAGCAGCACGACGAGCGCCAGCCAGCCGAGGGGGTTCGTCGTGATACGCGCCCCCATCAGCGCGCCGACGACGAGGATGATCGAGGCCTGGAACAGCGCCTTGGTCACGGTGCTGGCGGCGTTGCCGAGCAGGATGCTGAGGCGCGGGATCGGCGCCACCAAGTACTCCTTCATAATCCCGCGTAGCCGCTCGTCGAGCAGCATCATGCCGCCGCCCACGGCGCCGCCGAGTGCTGTGAGCGCCAGGATGCCGGGCAGCATGAAGGTCATGTAGTCATCCCCGCCGACGTCACCTACCAGCGCCCCCATGCCTGCGCCGAAGAGCGCTACCCAGAGGATCGGCTGGATCAGCAGACCGCCAAGCTCCTCGCGGCTGCGGAAGAACTTGGTCATGTGCTTGTGCCAGATAGTTACTGTTGCGTTCATGGTGTGGAAGTATTTAGTCCCGTAGAGCGCGCCCGGTGTATTTCAGGAAGACGTCGCCGAGGCTGGGCCGGGCGACGGTGATATCGTCGATCGTGAAGCCGTTGCCGCCGGCCTGCGCCACAACTTCGGCCAGGCGGCGCGGGCCGCTATCGACGCCGATCTCGATCAGCCGGTCGTCGGTGCTGGCGGCCACGTGGTGCACGAACGGCAGCGCGCGCAGCCGCTCGGCCAGGGGGGCGTCCCCGCCGCTCCCGACGATCCGGATGACGTCGGCGCCGAGCTCAGCGGCCAGCGCCGCGGGCGGGCCTTCGGCCACCTTGCGGCCGCGGTCAATGATCCCGACTACGTCGGCCAGCACCTCGGCCTCGTCCATGTAGTGGGTGGTGAGCAGGAGCGTGAGGCCGCGCTCGCGCCGCAACTGCCGGACATACTCCCAGATCGCAGTGCGGTTCTGTGGGTCCAGACCCTGCGTCGGCTCGTCGAGGAACAGCACCTGGGGCTCGGTCATCAGGCCGCGGGCCAGCTCGAGCCGGCGCTGCATGCCGCCCGAGTAGGTTTTGACGATGCGGTCGATCGCACCTTCGAGCTGAGTCAGCTCCACCAGCTCGGCAATCCGTCGCCTGCGCGCCTCGGCCGGCATGCTGTAGAGTCGGCCGTGGATGTCGAGCACCTGCCGCCCGGTCAGGTCGCGGTCCAGCACGATGTCCTGGAACGTCACGCCGATCGCCCGCCGAACAGCCTCGGGCTGGCGCACGACGTCCGCGCCGGCCACCGACGCGCTGCCGGCGCTCGGCTGGGTGAGGGTGGTGAGAATGTTGATGGTGGTGGTCTTGCCGGCCCCATTCGGGCCGAGCATGGCGTAGATGCTACCCTGCGCCACCCGCAGGTCTACGCCGTCGAGCGCGGCCACCTCGCCGTAGCGCTTCGCCAGGCCGGTGGCCTCGATCATATCCCCCATCGCGGTGTGGTCCCTCTCCAGGTGTCATCCGAATGCGCCAGTGTATATTATCACAAACCGGCGCGGCGGGGCCGGGTTGACGCGTAGGCTCCGCTATGCTATAAACCGCCTCTGAGCTCGTGAGCCACGCTCCGAGGGCAGCCTATACGGCTGCCCTCCGTCTGTATCCGAGGAGAATTCGGTGGACCCGCTCCAATTGGCCCTGCTGTTCGGCGCTGCGCTTCTGGCGGGCGTGATCAACGCCGTGGCCGGCGGCGGCAGCTTCGTCTCGTTCCCGGCGCTGCTGCTGGCGGGTGTGCCACCGATCAGCGCCAACGCCACCAACACCACCGCGCTCTGGCCGGGCAACGCGGCCAGCGTCAGCGCCTACCGGCGCGAGCTCGCCACGCAGCGGCGGCACCTGCTGGTGTTCGGTGTGCTGAGCCTGGTGGGCGGGCTGCTCGGGGCGCTGCTGCTGCTGCGTACGGACGATGCGCTGTTTGAGCAGCTCATCCCGTTCCTGCTGCTGGCTGCCACCGTGGTGTTCGCCGCTAGCCCGCGCATTACGCGCTGGGCGCGCGGGTCGCAGGGTGCAGCCCGCAAGGGTGGCCCGCTGCAGCGCGTGATGGTCTACGCGCTCTACCTGCTGGTGGCGGTCTACGGCGGGTTCTTCGGCGCTGGCCTGGGGATCCTGACACTGGCGGTGCTCGGTCTGCTGGGCTTCGAGAATATCCACGAGATGAACGCCCTCAAGACCCTCCAGGCCACCCTCATCAACGGCATCGCGATGGTGGCCTTCATAGTGGCCGGGGTGATCCAGTGGCCGTTGGCGCTGCTCATGGCGGTCGGGGCGATCGTGGGTGGTTACGGCGGGGCCGCAGTCGCGCGGCGGCTGGACCCCGCCTGGGTGCGGGCGGTGGTGATCGTGATCAGCGTGACGCTGACGATCTACTTTTTCCTCAACTGATCAGCCTCAGTCGCCCCGAGCTACGCGGTAGCGCGCCCACCCGGCGCCGAGCGCCAGAAGAACCAGCAGCCCCGCCAGCCCAAGCGGCCCTCCGCCGACGCTGGTGTCCGGCAGCGTCGTGGTGCGAACAGACATGAGGACCTGGATGCCGGTGGTCGGCCGATCGCCGGTGATCACGAGGTACTGGCTGGTGGTGGTATAGCGGACCGTGCCGTTCACCGAGATGTTGCCTTGCACGGTGTAAAGGCCGCTCGCGTTGACGCGCGCCGCGTCATAGGGGATGGCGAACGCGATCGGGACCTGGGCCCCGTTGGTTGTGATCTGCTGCTCCGCGATCACCTGCCCAGAGGCAGTGTCCGCGATCTGCATGCGGACCAGGGCGTTCTGCGGCAGCAGCGAGCGGTCGCGGTAGGTGACGGTGCCGGTGACGGTGGTGGTGCCCTGGGCATGCGCCGGGCCGGCCAGCGCGAGCATCGCGAGCAGCGCGATGCCGAGCAATCCAACGATGGCGGTGGGTATTGTCCTCATCGCGGAGCCTCCTTGTCTGTGGCGACGTCTTGATACTGCCAATCATACCACGGCCCGCTACACGCTGTCATAGGTTTCGCGTCGTCCTCGCTCCCCCTTCACTCCCACTGATAATGGCGATATCTTAACCCGCGCCGGCGTATTGTTTACACTCCCCCCGCCGCCCGCGCGCTAGAATGGCTATGTACCTCTACCCCCCATGGGTATGGTGCGGGCAAGAAGCCTGACTGGCAGAGGAAGACATGAACGTTGTGATTGTCGGCGGCGTTGCGGCGGGGATGTCCGCGGCCGCCCGGCTGCGCCGCCTGGATGAGCGCGCTCGGATCGTGGTGCTCGAGCGCGACCGATACGTCTCCTACGCGAACTGCGGCCTGCCCTACCATATTGCCGGCGATATCGCCGAGCGCGAGAAGCTGCTGGTGGCCACGCCCGAGCACCTGCGGGCAACCCTGGATCTGGATGTTCGGACGCAGCACGAGGTACTCTCAGTGGACCGCGGGGCGCACACGGTGGAGGTGCTGAACCGCGCCACCGGCGAGCGCTACGTCGAGCTATACGACAAGCTCGTGCTGGCGCAGGGGGCCGAGCCGATCCGCCCGCCGGCGCCGGGGAACGACCACCCGCGCGTTCTGACGCTGCGGAGCATTCCCGACATGGACCGGGTGCTGGCGGCGGTGGACGGCGGCGCGCGCCAGGCGGTGGTGATCGGCGGGAGCTACATCGGTCTCGAGGTAGCCGAGGCGCTGCGACGGCGCGGGCTGGCGGTGGACCTGGTTGAGCTTCAGGAACAGATCCTGCCGCTCTTCGACCGGGAGATGACCGGCGCCCTCGGTGAGCACCTGGCGGGCCACGGCGTGACGCTGCACCTCGGCACGGCGGCGCAGTCCTTCGCCGATGAGGCCGGGCGGGTGCGCGTAGAGCTGCGCGATGGCACGCAGCTCACGGCCGACCTGGTGCTGCTGGCGGTGGGTGTGCGCCCGGCCTCGGGCATGGCCAGGGCCGCCGGCCTGGCCCTCGGCCCGCGCGGCGGCATCGCGGTGGACCGCCACATGCGTACATCGGACCCCGATATCTATGCGGCGGGGGATATGGTCGAAGTGGTGGACACGGTGACCGGCGAGCCGGCCCTGATCGCGCTGGCCGGCCCGGCGAACCGCCAGGGGCGTATCGTGGCCGACCACATCGCGGGGCGTGGCGCGGCCTACACCACCACCCAGGGCACCGCGGTGGTCAAGGTGTTCGAGATGACCGCGGCGGCCACCGGCGCCTCTGAAAAGACGCTGAAACGGCTGGGGACGCCCTACCACAAGGTCTACCTGCACCCCTCGGGTCACGCCGGTTACTACCCCGGCACGGCGCAGATGCACCTCAAGCTGCTGTTCGCCCCCTCGGACGGGCGGGTGCTCGGCGCGCAGGTGGTCGGCTTCGATGGCGTGGACAAGCGGGTGGATGTGCTGGCCACCGCGATCCGGGCTGGGCTGACGGTCTTCGACCTGGAAGGGCTGGAGCTGGCCTACGCGCCGCCCTACGGCTCGGCGAAGGACCCAGTGAATATGGCAGGCTTTGTGGCCGCGAACCTGCTGCGCGGCGACGTGTCCTTCTGGTATGCGGAGGACTACCCGGCCAAGGCGCACGGCGCCACGATCGTGGATGTCCGCAGCCCGCAGGAGTACGCCGACTGGCACATCCCCGGCGCGCTGAACATCCCACTGCCGGAGCTGCGGCAGCGTCTCTTTGAGCTGCGCGAGAGCGCCGCAGGCGGCCCGGTGCTGCTGTACTGCATGGTCGGCATTCGCAGCTACCTCGCCTACCGCGTGCTGCGGCAGCATGGGATCGAGGCGGTGACGCTGGCTGGCGGCGCGAAGACCTTCCTCGGCTTCCACCCGGCCCACCCCACGGCCGTGGCGGATGAGATGCTGACGCCCGCGTAGTCAGGCGCCGTGGGGTCGGCTGAGAAGCACACAAAGAGCGGAGCGATCGAGTGCAGGCCCGATTGCTCCGCCCTCTGGAGCATGCGATGCCTACCGATACAGCACCACCATCGAGCGTGGGCCGACCGCATACTCCAGCGAGTGCAGCGGTAGGGCGCTCTGCTCGTCTACGATGTCGTCAGGGCTTGGCAGGCTTGTGTCCACCACGCGCCGCCACTCGCCCGCGGCTCCCTCCTGCACGGTAAAGACCAGCGGCTCCCAGTAGGCGTTGATCATCACGTACACATCACCGTCGCGCTGCGAGGCGCCGTGCAGGCAGTACGCCAGCGAGTGTGAGCTGTCCGAGGTATCCACCTGCGGCCCCACGCCGTACCAGCACACGTCCTGCCGCCAGAAGGTGCTTCGCCCAAGCGAGCGGTGCGCTTTGCGGAAGGCGATCATCTGCTTGAAGAAGCGGTGCATGTCGCGATTCTTCTCCAGCAGATTCCAGTTCAGCCAGGTGGTCTCGTTGTCCTGGTTGTAGGGGTTATTGTTGCCGCCCTGCGTGTTCATAAACTCGTCCCCCGCGCAGAACATCGGCGTGCCGGCCGCCAGCATCAGCAGCGCGAAGAAGTTCTTCACCTGACGCCGCCGCAGCTCCATCACCTCTGCCGGCACCCCCTCGTCACCCTCCCAGCCGCAGTTCCAGCTCCGGTTGTCGTCTGAGCCGTCGGCCCCGCCGTTGCCGTTGGCCATGTTGCGCTTGTGGTTGTAGGCCGTCAGGTCGTACAGGCAGAAGCCGTCGTGCGCGGTGATGAAGTTGATACTCTGGTACGGTCGGTAGGCATCGGCGAGCGTGTCCGGGAACAGGTCGTCCGAGCCGTACAGCCGGGCCATGAGCGCCGGGACTGCGCCGCGGTCGCCCTTTACGAAGGAGCGCATATCGTCGCGGAATTTGCCGTTCCACTGCCGCCAGAGCTGGCCGGGGAAGCTGCGCCCGAGCTGGTAGCTGCCGATGTCCCAAGCCTCGGCCACCAGCGCAACGTCCGCGCTGTAGGCGAAGGCGCTGATCTCGGCGATCAGCGGCGGGTCGAGCAGGTTCAGCGCGCCGTTGTACGAGCGCGTCATGATCGAGGCCAGGTCGAAGCGGAAGCCGTCCACCCGCATCTCGTTGGCCCAGTGGCGCAGGCTCTCCACCACCAGCCCGCGCACTGCGGGGTGGCCGCAGCGCAGTGTGTTGCCGCAGCCGGTGTCGTTGTTGTAGGTGTGCTCCTCGCCCATCAGCAGGTAGTAGGTGTGGTTGTCGATCCCGCGGTAGCTGTAGGTGGGGCCGCGCTCGCCCCCCTCGCTGGTATGGTTGTATACCACGTCGAGCCAGACCTCGATCCCGGCTGCGTGGAAGGCCTTGACCATTGCGCGGAACTCGTCCATCGCATCGCCGGTAGCGTAGGCCGCGTGCGGCGAAAAGAAGTTCAGCGTCATGTAGCCCCAGTAGTTGCCCTCCTGCGGGTCGTACTGGTGCACCGGCAGCAGCTCCACCGCGGTGATCCCCAGGTCCCGCAGGTAGGGCAGTTTCTCCACCAGGCCCGCGAAGGAGCCGCGGTGCTCTGGGGTCACGCCGGAGTTCGCCCGCGCGGTGAAGCCCTTGACGTGCAGCTCGTACACGACGAGGTCATGGCTGTGGCGTGGCCGCGGGTCATCGTTCCAGTCGAAGGGCTCCTCGCGCTTCGGCAGCACCCCCAGCGGCGCCAGGCCGTCCGTGTGCCCCGGGCGCGCACAGGCCTCGCGGCTGTACTGGGGCGGGAAGTGGACCTCCGGCGCGAAGGGGTCCAGCAGGATCTTCTCCGGGTCGTGGCGGTAGCCGCGGGTGGGCTCGTACGGCCCCTCGACGCGGTAGGCGTAGAGGGTGGCGCCGTTCACGCGCCTCTCAGGTACCCAGCAGTGCCAGATGCGCCCTGTCTTGTTGATCTGCGGGTCCAGGCGCAGCTCCAGGGTCGGGCGGATGGTGTCGGCCACGTGGTAAAACAGCAGCGTCACCCCGGTGGCGGTGCCCGAGTACAGACTGAAGTTGTAGCCCCGGCGCGACTCAACCCAGGTGGGGCCGAGGGGCGCAGGCGCCCCCTCGATCTCCTCCCAAGTTTCGACGGTTTGCGGCTGATCAAGGGTATCGTTCATCGTTGTTTCTCGTTGGTGTGTGATGTGCGGCGCGCTCTGTGGGCGCATGCAGAGGCGTAACGAATCACACCACCTCGCCAGTATGCCGGCGAGGTGGTGTGACCGCTCCTCTCTGTGCATGTGCGTTGCAAAATATGTGCCATTGCTGGAGGGCAGTTCCTGCGCTGGTGGCGTTTGTAGCAGCGGCCCGGAAAAGAGAAGATGCCGGCGAGGGGTGCGAAAGACCCTCTCGTCGGCATCTGCTGTGTGGTGACCCTGACTGGGCTCGAACCAGTAGCCTTCAGCTCCGGAGGCTGACGCTCTATCCAATTGAGCTACAGGGCCATTCCAATACGCGGATGATAACATCGCTGTGCACGGCTGTCAAGGCAGAGGGCGGCTGGCGCGTGAGCAGCTATAAAGCAGAAACCGCCGACCTCTTATGAGAGATCGACGGTTTCTGTACCTGGTCGGGGCGAGTGGATTCGAACCACCGACCTCAGCGACCCGAACGCTGCGCTCTACCAGGCTGAGCCACGCCCCGATTGTGATGTTTTCGCCCCAGAGTGGCTGGTGCCGAAGGTGGGAGTCGAACCCACACGAGGTTGCCCTCAACGGTTTTTGAGACCGTCGCGTCTGCCATTCCGCCACTCCGGCGACGCGCTAAGGATTATAGCAGAAAGTGGCTGTCTGTCAAATCGGCCAGCAGGCTCCTCTGTGGGAGGGCCAGGGAGAATCTGCCCTCCCCGGCCCACTCTTGGGCGTCAAGACTGAGCGAGGCTGCCCGGCGCGGCTAGTCGTCGAAGAAGCCCTCCTCGCCCTTCGGCAGGTAGCGACGCGCCGCCTCGGCGTTGATCGTCACGCCGAGGCCGGGGCGATCCCACACCTCGATGAAGCCATCCTTCACGATCGGGTTCGGCAGCCCCTCGACGATCTCGTACCACCACGGCTCCTTGGCCACCGGGTACTCGAAGGCGATGAAGTTCTGCGGCAGTGTGGCGCAGACCTGAACCAGCGCCGCGAGACCGATCACGCCGTTGCCGGTGCCGTGTGGCGCCATCTGGATGCCGCGCAGGTCGGCGTACTCGGTGATCCACTTCAGCTCAGCGATTCCGCCTACGTCGCACGGGTCCGGCCCGATGATACGCACCGCCTGCTTGTCGATCAGCTCCATAAAGTTCTGCCGCAGGTAGATCTGCTCGCCGGTGTGGATCGGCACCGACGAGCGCATCGTCACCTCGCGGTAGAGATCGGCCTGGACGTAGGGGGTGTAGTCGCCGGTGATCAGGTCCTCGAGCCACATGATGTTGAGCGGCGCGAGCGCCTCAGCCAGCCTGATGGCATCGGGCACGGTCCAGCCCGGGCCGCAGTCGAGCGCCAGCCCGACCTCGTCGCCCAGCACGTCCTTCATTGCGGCCACGCATGCCACCACGTGCTTCAGGCCGCGCTCGGTGAGCGTGCCGCGGTTCATGTAGCGCGCGCCCGGCCGGACGTCGTCGTAGAAGAAGTCCGGCACTTGGCTGACCATCGGGCTATGGAACGCGATCGGCTGCTTGACGATCGTGAAGCCCTCGGGTGCGGCCTTCATGCGGGCGGTGTCGGCGGCGTAGTCCTCGGGTGTGTAGCCGCTCATCGGGAAGCGCACGGCGCCGTTGTAGACCCGCACCCTATCGCGGATCTTCCCGCCGAGCAATTTGTAGATTGGCAGGCTGGCCGCCTTGCCGGCGATGTCCCACAGCGCCATCTCGATCGCGCTCACGGCGCTACCCCACGGCTTGAAGGCGCCGAACTTGCGGATCTTGAGCATGACGCGCTCGACGTTGGTGGGGTCCTCGCCGAGGATCATATCCTTGTAGAACAGCACGTGGGGCGCCAGGTACGGCTTGTAGGACTCGACCGGCCCGAGCCCGCTGATCCCTTCGTCCGTCGTGATGCGAACCACCGGGCTCCCGCCGAGCACGGTGCACCTGAGGTCGGTGATTTTCACGCTGGCCTCGCTTGCCTCTACCAATCCTGCCGGATATAAAAAGCTGGGGTAGGTATTCTTCTCGGGGGCTACGCCCCCAAACCCCCGCTCTGCGCTCACGCGTACAGCTCACGCGATATTGCTCTGCGTCACTGTGTCTTCGTTCCGCCTTCAGGGCTAGGCTTTCAGCGTTTGACGTTCAGCGTCGGGCGGCTCAGGCGCAGTGGGGCGAGGGCGGCCGGTGTCTCGCCGCTGCTCGCCGCCTCGGCCAGCAGCCTGCCGAGCACCATACCGAACGGCATGCCGTGGCCGCAGAAGCCGCCCGTCACCCACGCGGCCGGGGTCTCGGGCGCGCGGTCCGCCACCGGCAGGTAGTCCGGCGTGAAGCCCATCAGGCCGGCCCAGCGCCGCTCGACTCGCAGCCCTTCGAGCTTGGGGAAGAGGCGCGGCAGCACCCCCTCGAGCGCCTGCTGGACCTCTTCAGTAGGTACCTGCTGCCACACGCCCACGTCCTTGTTCGGAGCGGCGGTGCGGCATCCACCGAGCACGATCTCGCCCTGGGGTGTCTGCTGCCAGTACTCGCCGGTCGGCGTCAGGTCGGCTCCGAGCCCGGCGCGGAAGACCGGTGGTACGGCGGCGTACGAGAGCACCTGGCCGCGCACCGGCGTCACGACGCCCGTCAGCTCCGGCAGTACGCGGCTGGTCCAGGCGTTGGCCGCGACAACCGTGGCTCCCGCACGAATCTCGCCGTCGCCGGTGGACACGCGCACACCCGCACCGTCGGCGGCGATCCCCGTCACCTCGGCCAGGCAGAGGCGCGCGCCGTGGCGTACTGCGGCCGTCACCAGGCCCCGCACGAAGCGCGCCGAGTGTAGCAGGCCGCTCTCGGCGCCGTAGAGCGCGCCCTGGATCTCCGGCTCGAGCGGCGTGCTGATCAGCTCCTGCGCCTGCGCGCGGTCCAGCACCTCGGCGGCAAACCCGTCCTCCGCCAGCGCGGCCACCGTGCGCCGCACGTCCGCGAGCTGCGCCTCGCCCAGGGCAAGCGAGAGGTGCCCGGGCTCGCGGTAGTTGCAGTCGATCGCCTCCTCGGCGAGCACCTGGCGCATCAGCGCGCGGTTCTCGAGCGTCAGCTCCCATACGGCCCGAGCCGTGTCGTGGCCGAGGCGGGTGATTGCGTCGGGGTAGCTCTCGGCTGTGCCTACTGTCACGAAGCCGCCGTTACGGCCGGTGGCGCCGGCGCCTGGGGCCTCGCGCTCGAGGAGCACCGGCCGCGCGCCGCGCCGCGCCAGCCAGTAGGCGGTGCACGCGCCGAGCAGGCCTCCCCCCACCACGATGACATCGGCGGAGCTTGGGAGCTCGTCAGGTCTCAGCTCTGAGGTGCCGGCGGTGGCGTGCCAGTACGAGGGTGGCGCGTCGGTTCTGGGGAGGACCGTCATGATAACATGCTCCTATGTGCTCGGGTAGATGGGGGAATAGCATTACACATGGCGCGCGTGGCGGCGCACCGCGCGGGATGCTTGACAACCCCTTGTCAAGCCTTTATCATAGTCCCAATCGGGTCTTAGTGCAACTACGAGGGGCTAGGGAACAGCGTACCGAGCAGAGAGCGTCTCGCCAGAACATAGTGGCATCGCCCTGTGCCCGCTGTTCGCTCACCGCTGGAAAGCTACGAGTCAATGTTTATTGCTGCCCGGTTTCGTTTTGCGGCCGTTGGGGTCGCATCTCTCGCTCTCGCCGCACTGCTCGCCGCGTGCGGTGGCCCCCAGGTCCCAATCGCTGGCACTGTTACCGACGCGTACACCGGTCAGCCGGTCGACTCGGCCACAGTGAGCCTTGGTCAGGACACGCTCACAACAGACCAGGGCGGCAAGTATCAGCTCTCGCGCTGGGATAAGAAGGGCACACTCCAGATCAGCGCCAACGGCTACGAGCCGGTGGTGGTGGATCTGTCTACCAAGCCGCAGCTGGAGAAGCCCGAGCCGCCGGTCGTGACGCTCGACGCGATCAGCATCCGGCCGAACGTCCTGAGCGGCACGGTCACCGACAGCTACTCTAGCCAGCCGCTTGCCGGAGCGCTGGTGCAGGTTACGGATACGCTCAGCGCCACCACCGGTGCGGACGGTCGCTACACCCTGACGGGCCTTCCGGAGAGCTTCAGCGTCACGGTGACTGCCCCGGACTATGAGACGTTCAGCCAGAGTGTCTCGCGATCCACCGCGCTTGACGTGGCGGTGCGGCCGAACATCCTCGCGGGGCGCATCACCGACCGCTTCAGCGGCAGCCCGGTGGCGGGCGCTACGGTGGCGTCCGGCGACGCCAGCGTCACCACCGACGCGGAAGGCCGCTACCGGCTCGAGGGTGTACCCGAGCAGGCAACGATCACAGTCTCCTCCGAGGGCTACGCCGAGCTGACGCAGCCGGTGGACCGGACCACAAGCCTCGACGCGGCGCTCCGGCCCGACGTCCTCAAAGGCACCCTGGTGGACGCCTCCACCAAACAGCCGATCGCCAATGCCACCGTCATCGCGACGACGAACCTTACCAGCAGCGATGTGGCACACGTGCGCATCGATAACAGCAGCGATGGCGGCTTCACGCTCGAGGGCATCCCCGAGCAAGGCTTCGTCCAGGTGATTGCGCCCGGCTACCGCAAGGCGGTGGTCGAGCTCAAGGACGGCAGCGTGCCCGAGACGATCGAGCTCGAGCCGTTCACCACCAAGGCGCTGTACGTCACGGCGGCGGTGGCCGCCAACTGGGATCTGCTGCTGCAGTACTTCGACGCGATCGACAACACCGAGCTGAACGCGATCGTGATCGACCTCAAGAGCGACCTGCGCGATGACCTGGGCCTGGTGTACTACGACTCGCAGGTGCCGCTCGTGAAGGAGCTCGGCCTCAGCAAGCCGTACATGGACCTGCCCAAGATCCTGGCCGAGGCCAAGAAGCGCGGCATCTACACCATCGCGCGCGTGCATATCTTCAGCCACGACAACGTGCTGGCCGACGCCAAGCCGGAGTGGGCCGCGAAGGATCGCACAACCGGCGGGGTCTTCGCCGACTACCCCACTTCGACGATCCGCTACGCGTGGCTGGACCCGTGGAACCAGAACGTCTGGGACTACAACATCCAGCTCGCCACCGAGGCGGCGCTGATGGGCTTCGACGAGATCAACTACGACTACATCCGCTTCCCGTCGCTGGAGTTCTCGGCCAGCGACAAGGAGCGGCTCCAGCTCTCGCGTGAGAGCACGCCCGAGGAGCGCTACGCCAATATTGTCGAGGTGCTCAAGCGCTCGCACCGCGCCATCAGCGGCGCCGGGGCCTTCTTCTCGGTTGATGTGTTCGGCTACACCTCCTTCCGCGCCTCGCCGCTGATCGGCCAGGATATCTCGCGCATGTCGGAGTACACCGACTACGTTATGCCGATGGTGTACCCCTCGCACTTCTCGCCCGGCGAGTTCGGTTTCGACGTCCCTGCGCGCTACCCCTACGAGGTGATCAAGAAGTCGATGATCGCCGGCGTCGAGCAGGTGAAGGGGAAGCGGGCCCTGATCCGGCCCTGGCTGCAGGAGTTCACTCTGATCTGGGTGCCCGATGACCAGATCGTTGAGTACGGCCCGGCCGAGGTGCGCGCGCAGATCCGGGCAGTCGAGGAGGTGGCCGGGACAGGCGGCTGGATCCTGTACGACTCCGCTAACAACTACGACGAGTCGGCGCTCGCGCCCGAGTAGGCCGGCTCTGCGGGAGGCTTGGAGGGGCTCTGCCCCTCCAAAACCATGACGAGCGATCTTCTCGGGGGCTCGGCGCCCCCGCAGCCCCCGCCGGCAGGGTGAACCGGCGGTGACAGGAGCACTTATGCGACTGCGACGCGCGCTGCTGATGACGCTCAAGGCGTCGGCGCGAAGCGCCATCGTCCCGGCCATCGCTCTTGCCCTCGGCCTGCCCGTCGCCGCGCAGGAGACGCAGCCGGCTCCCACGCCAGCCACAGCACCCGCCCCCGCCACAGCACCCGCCCCCGCCACAGCACCCGCCCCTGTCGCTCCCCGCGCCCAGATCGGCACCGCGATCTTCAGCACTGTCCAGGAGTGGGGGCGCGGGACCGCCCAGGGTCTCCAGATCATCAATAATGCAGACGGCGAGCTGCGCCTAAGCGACGGCGTGACTCAGGGGGTGTTCGAGTCGCAGGTGATCAGCGCCACGTTCGGCTTCAACGCACTGGGCGCGGTGTGGCGCGCCGACATCCCGCCCGGCACACGCCTGACCCTCGAGGTGCGCGGCGGCAGCGGGCCGCTCTCGCTCGGGGAGTACCAGCCGCTCGCCGGCGGGGACGCCCGCCCGCAGGACCGCGGCGACACCCCCGCGCTTGAGTCGGTGCGGCCTTTCCCGCCCGGCACAACCGCGCTCCAGCTCCGCGCGACGTTTCAGACCTCTGTCCCGAACGCCTCGCCGCTGCTGAGCGACATCACCCTGAGCTACATCGACGCCGCCGCCGGTCCTGAGCGCGTCGCCGGTCTTGAGCGCGTCACGGCCCGCTCCCGCTCCGCTACGCTTACGCCTGCGCCCGAGCTGATCCCGCGCCAGAGCTGGAGCGGCTCGCAGCCCTCCGCGAGCGCGGTGGCCCGGCATACCCCGCGTGGTGTGCTGCTGCACCAGATCGGCAGCGACGCCGTGGATGCCCCGCTGCCCTACCTGCGCGCGCTGGCGGCCTACCACATCTCGGTGCTCGGCTGGGAGGACATCCCGTACCACTACATCGTCGATCGCGACGGCGTGGTGTACGAGGGCCACACCGGCGGCCCGACCGCCGCCGTCCCGCGGCTCTCCGGCGGCGACCCGGTGGTCCATGTGGCGCTGATCGGCTCGAGCGCCCCGCCCGGCCCGCAGCTGGCCGCACTCGAGGGGCTGCTGGCGTGGCTCGGCCAGGCCTACACCATCCCGCCGCTCGGCCAGCACGCCGCGACTCTCGGCGGGAGTAGCGTGGTGGTGCCAAACCTCGCGGCCCACACCGAGCTCGTGCCCGACGCCGCCGACCCCTCGCAGCAGCTGCGCGACCTGATGCCCGAGCTGCGCCAGCGCGTCGACCAGACCACTGTCCGCTCGCGCTGGTACTTCGCCGAGGGCAACGTCTTTGACTTCGCCCAGCGCCTGGCGGTGCTGAACCCCAGCGCGCAGCCGGCCAGCGTTCGCTTCATCCTGTTGCGCCAGCCCGGCCCGGCGGTGGTGCGAGAGGCCTCGGTGAGCGCTGGCGGCCGTGTGGACCTGGTGGTCAACCAGGTGTTCAGCGACACCACCGATGTCCCGTCGATCGTCGAGTCGAACGCCGAGATTGTGGCCGAGCGTTTCATGACGTTCGGCAACGATATCACTGCGTCCCCGGGCATCAGCCAGCCCTCGCGCGTGTGGTACTTCGCGGAGGGCGCCACCGATGCGTCCAGCCGCACCTACCTGGTGCTGTTCAACCCGCAAGGCGCCGAGGTGAGCGCCGCGCTGACGTACATGAAGAGCGACGGCACGACGGCGGCCGAGTCGATCCGTATCCCGCCCTTCACGCGACGCGTGGTGGTGGTGGGTGACCGTCTGCCCGGCGTGGTGTTCGGCACGCGGGTGGTCTCCACCCAGCCGATCGTCGCCGAGCGCACGATGATCTTTGGGACGGGCAGCACGGCGGCCACCAGCGGAGTCCACACCGCACCCGGCGTGTCGCAGCTCTCGCGGCGCTGGTACTTCGCCGAGGGGACGACGCAGCGCCCCTTCCGCATGTCGGTGCTGGTGCTCAACCCCAACGCCCAGAATGCGAATGTGGCGGTGACGTTCCTGACGGCCGACGGCACGTCGCTCACGCGGCGCTACGCTGTGCCGCCCACCACGCGCCTGTCGATCGACGTCAACGAGGTGGTGCCGGAGCTCGGCGTCGCCACAACTGTCGAGGCTGACCGGCCGGTGGCGGTCGAGCGCAGCCTGTACTGGCGGGATGGGGCCGCTGGCAGCGCGGGGGCGGGTGCGGTGGCGCCGGCCTTCACGTGGCGCTTCGCCGACGGCCGCACCAGTGGGGATTTCCAGCAGTACCTGCTGCTCAGCAACCCGAACAAGAACCAGGCGCGCGTCACGGTAGACTTCGTGCTGGCGAACGGCTCGCGCTCCACCCAGTCCGTGGTAATGCCGGGCGGCTCGCGGTACACGATGGCTGTCCACGAGATCCACCCGAACCAGCAGGCGATCTCGGCCACGGTGCGTTC
Organism: Chloroflexota bacterium; assembly: GCA_039805565.1. Taxonomy (GTDB): domain Bacteria; phylum Chloroflexota; class Chloroflexia; order Chloroflexales; family Roseiflexaceae; genus CALJIC01. Next base: position 21,981 of record JBDLTZ010000098.1, read on the forward strand.
GACGCAGCCGATTGTCGCGGAGCGCTCGCTCTACCAAGGCGCGCCGGGCGCCGACACGAACCGCGGCGGTGCGACGTCGCTCGGGGTGCCGGAGTAGCCGTGACGTCAGAAATATTCCCGCCCGAGCCCGCCCCTCCGCGCCGCGGCTGCCTCGTTGGGTGGATCGTATCGGCACTGCTGGTGATCGTTATTACTACGTTCCTCGCGCTGCTGGCTGTGTCGGGCGGCCTGCTCTGGCTCGGCTACACAGTCCGTACGCCCGCCGAGGTGGCGGAGGCCCGTGCGCTGGTGGCGACGCTGGCCTCGCGCCAGGAGGTGCTCGAGACCAGCGTGGTGGAGCTCGCAGAATGGGACGATGAGCAGCGCGAGACGCTCGATGATCTGAGCGGCGAGATTGCGGCGATGCAGGGGGTGCGCGCCGAGCTCGAGGACGAGCTACGGACAAGCGCGCAGCAGAACGCGACGCTGGTGGCCGAGGCGCGCCTGAGCCGCGACCAGGTGCTGGCCTTCGCCACGGCTGAGGCGGGCCGCGCTGCGCTGCTGCAGGAGCTCGAGCGCCGCTCTGCGCGGGTGGAGCGCTTTCTCCAGCGGCTGAGTGATATTTCGGCCGATACCGCGCTCGATCTGGAGCAGGCGACCCCGGTCGCCCCGGTCCTCCCGGTGACGCCGTCACCCGCGCCGCCGACGCCAACACGCACACCGGCTACGCTCCCTCCGACGCCAACACGCACACTGGCTACGCTCCCTCCGACCGATACGCTGCCGACCGATACGCCGCCGACCGCGACGCTGGCCTCTACCAGCACGCCCGACGCAACAGGCACGCCGGACGAGGTCGCTACCAGTACGCCAGCCGCCACAAGTACGCGAACGGCGACGGGCGCTCTCACGCCGTCGCCGTCCGTGACTCCTACCCCGTAGCCAGGCTCGGGGCCTTCGCTTCACAGAGGGCCTTCTGTCTGTGGAGCTGCTGAGCCCCTCCACAGACAGAAGGCCCCGTGTGCCGAGCGGAGGGGTCAAGCCTCTCCGCTCCTCGCTGTGCTACTCCTCGATCTCGTCCGTGATGTCCAGGAGCTCGAACGTCTCGTCCACCTCGCCATCGCCGCCGCGGTCGATGTCGATCGGCAGACCGTCCTGGTTGCCCTCCCAGAGCGCGTAGTCCATATAGGCCACGTCGTCCGGCTCCAGCACCAGCTCGTCGCCGCCGAAGATTTGCTCGCCCTGGTCATCGATGCGGGACAATGCCAGCAGGTAGGAGCCATCCTCGGTGTTGTCGATCGTGTCGAGCGCCACAGTTTGGGCGGCGGTGTCGAGGGTCACGTTCACCGCGCCGCCCGCCTCCAGCTCCATGCCCTTGATGTAGAACGTGTAGTCAGCGGCGGGGGTCTCGATGCCCACCAGGATATCCGGCGACTCGCCGGTCTCGGTGAGGTAGGAGAGGAAGCTGCCGTCGGGCGAGACGTCGAGGGTGTCCACCTGGCCGGGATCGAGCATGATGTCGCTGATCTCGAGCGTGTAGCCTGGGCCGACCATCGTCACCGCGGCGATGCTCGGCTCCTCGAGGCGGCTGCCATCGATCGTCATAGTGAAGTCGATCCCGACCGGCATGTAGAACGCCGGAGCGTTATCGTTGTCCCACACTGCCACGCCGTAGCGCCAGGCGTGGGATTTGGCGCCGGGGATCTCGTTGACGAACTGGCCGTCAGCGTAGCCGTAGCGCCGGCCCTCGCCGTCGGTGATCAGGAGGTCGCCCTCGCCGTCGAACCAGATCTGGTTGTAGAGCTGCTCGGGCGCCGCGCTGCCGCCGGCAACCCGTGCGGTGGCGCTCTCGGCGCAGAACGGGCAGAATTGCTGCTGGAGGCGGGGTGGGATAGGTGCGAGCTCGAGCGTCAGGCTCTCGGCATCACCCTCGTAGGTGTCGGCCGCGATCTCCGGGTTCGAGGAGCCGTCGTACACCCAGGTGTTGGCGTTGGTGTCCACCTCGATCGCGCGCATCTGGCCGGGGTAGTTGTTGTCGTAGATCAGGATCCAGAAGACACCCTGGCCGCGGTCCTCGATGGCGAAGGGGGTCACGGCGTGCCCGCCGGAGCGGTCGCGCTTGTAGAAGCCGATCGCGTAGGTCTCCTCCAGCTTGCGGTCGGAGTTGAAGACGTCGATCAGGGTGTTCACCACCTCGGTGGGAGTCAGCCGGTTGAGGATGGCGTCGCGGGCGGGCAAGGTGGCCTGGGTGGTGAACCAGTAGGCGATCTCGCGCTGGAGCGCCTCGTTGCCATCGCGCGTGAGCTCGGCGGTGCTCTCGGCGCCGAAGTCGGCCGCATTGATCTGGCCGGAGTAGATCAGCTTGCTCACGACGGCCATGCCCTCGCAGTGACCGCCGGACATGCCCTGGTTTTGCTCCTGCATCCACTGCTCGCCGGCCGGCGTCAGGAGGCAGGCATCGCCCTCCAGGCTGGCGCAGACCTCGTCGCCGAACAGGCGGCGCACGTCGGCGGGCGTGAGGTTGACCGTATTGGGATCGGCGCCGTAGTTCGCGAAGCCGAAGCCGTCCGTGGCCGGGCGGAAGCCCAGGTCGGCTACGAAGACGCCGCTGGTTGTCACGCCTTCGACGGTCAGGCCGCCGACCGGCTCTCCGGCGACATCTGTGCCCTTGGGCGGCTGCGCGGCGGCGGGGGCTTCCTCGGCGGGCTGCGCGGCGGGGGCTTCCTCGGCGGGCTGCGCGGCGGCGGGCGCGGGCGTGGGCTCGGCGGCCTCGGGCTGGTCGCCACAGGAGGCGAGCAGCGCCAGCAAGAGCACGAGCGCGGCCAGGAGGTTGAGTGAGTGGGTGCGACGCATGCTGTAGGTGCTCCTTCGGGTGATCGGCGGTTACATCCGGTCGGGCGAAAGGGCGAGGGGCGGCCGTACGAGCCGCCCCGCCGTGCGAGCTACTCCTCGACGGCGAACGCGCCGCGCTGCGCGAGGTGGCCGTCGACGTAGATCTCGACCTCGTAGAAGCCGGGTTCGAAGACGAAGGTGTCGGTGTAGCCGGGGCTGAGGAGCTTCTGTGCCGTGCCGCTCGCGCCCAGGTCCCAGGTCTGGATGAGGCGCCACGACGGGTCTTCCTCGCCGTTCAGGTAGACTTTGAAGAGCACGTCCTGCCCGTCGCGCAGGCCGTCGTAGTCGAACAGCGCGCCCACCTCGGACGTGCCGGCGGGGAATGACTCTGCCTGCTCGGCGGCGTCGCCCTGCTCGTCCACAGTGGCGAATGTGATCGCGCCGACGCTGCCCTCCGGCGTGCCCTGGGGCGGCGTGCCGCGGTACTCGAGCGAGACCGACAGGCTCTTGAGGTTCGTGATCAGCTCCTCGGCGACCGGGCGAATTGTGGCTGGGTCGGCGATCTTATCCCTCGGCGGCTGGGTCTCGCCGTCGGTGTCCATCACCGCGATCAGGTCGTCGAGGGAGGCGGCGGCGTCGTCCAGGCTCCACCACAGGTCAGAGGGCGGTTCATTGCCGGCGGCCTTGGCCTCGGCCACCTTGGCGGCCGCGCGGTCCATGCCGGCGCGGTAGGCCTCGGCGGCGGCGTCGTTTTGGCCCGAGGCCAGCAGCGCCAGGCCCATATCAAACTGGATCCACAGCTCGTCCGGCGATGTCTCGAGCGCGACGCGGTTCATCGCCACGGCGTCGTCGTGCCGCCCGAGCAGGTAGTAGATCCAGGCCAGGTTGCCGGCCACGAAGGCGCGTCCCTCACCGGCGGCGCGGGCCTGCTCGTAGTCTAGCGCAGCGGCCTGGAGGTCGCCGAGCGCGGCTTTGGCCTCGGCGCGCTGTGTCAGGGCAGTGGCGTAGCCGGGCGCGGCGGCGAGCGCCTCGTCGTAGGCGGCCAGGGCCTCCTGCCAGCGCTCCTGGTGGGCGAGCCCGACGCCGCGGGCGTAGGCGTCGATCGCACCGCCCTGGGCGCGCAGGTCGTACACCGGCTGGAGGTAGATGCTCGTGGCCCAGACGACCACGACGGTGGTGATGCCGACACCGGCCACCGAGAAGACGAGCTGCGGCAGGCGGCTGCTGATCGTGGCCGCGAGGCCGAGCAGGAAGAGCGAGACCGCCAGTAGCGTCAGGTGGACGATGTAGGTGTTGGCTTTGAAGTCCCAGGCGTCCTTGACGGCCGAGGCCGCGTTGAAGCGCTCGGTGAGGGCCGTGATCTCGACCAGGTACGTGTCGGCCTCGTAGCGTGCCACGTCGGCCACGCCGGTCTCCGGGTCGAAGTAGGGCGGGGCCAGGAGCGGGCTGTGGCGGACGAGCTCATCGCGCGCAGTGCTGTAGCTGGCGGCCAGCTCGGCGTCGCCCCGCCCCTCGGCAGCGCTGGCGAGCAGATCGAGCTCGTACCAGCTCTGGTAGGCCGCGCCGAAGTCGTAGTTCACGCGTGCGTCGCCGCTGACCTTACGGCCGAGCGCCTCGGTCGAGTAGCGCTTGCTGTCGCGGTTGGCCTGGTCGTCACGGGCGCCGGCGTCGCTCTGGACGAAGGCGATCACCGTGGTGATGAGCGTGACGACGGCGATGAGAATGCCGATGATGCGCTTGGTGCGCTCGCCGGTCTCGGGGCTGGATGTATCACTCATGCTGGTTGGTTCGTCCCTTGCAGGTGTGGCTAGCGGGCGACGACGTCGACGAACACGGCGTAGGCGGATGCGGCCAGGGCGAGGAGCGACCCGGCGCCGAGGAGGAGGTACTGCTGGAGCCGACCGCTGACCGACTCGATCAGGGTGTAGAGCACCAGCGCAACGCCGAGCACGGTGATGCTGAGCAGGAGCTGGAGCGTCTTGCCGCGGAGCCGGTCGGCCTCGGCGAACTGCGGCTCAGGGTTAAGGTCCTTCTCCTTGGCGGCGTCGGCGAGCATCTCGCCGAGCTCGCGCTGGAGGCCGTAGCTGCCGTCGCGGTTGAGGAACTTGTTGGGGAAGGCGTTCTGTTTGGCCACCGTCAGGTCATTGACCTCGGCCATCTCGCGGGCGGTCTCCTCGGAGGGGGCCTCGCCGGCGGTCTCCTCGAGCGCGGTGCCGAGCGCGTCGTAGCGCTTGTAGTCGGCGAAGGCCGCGTAGTGCTCGAAGGCGTTGAGGTTGTTGACGGCGCGGGCCTCCTCGAGGTTGATGGCGGCCCGCAGCCCACCGAAGTCGGCATCACCTGCGCCGTCGTCGGCGACGGCTGCGCGCCAGGCGATAACGGCCCCGATGACGGTGACTATGGCGATGAGGAAGGCGACGACGACCTCGAGTGACCTGCCCTGCTGCTCTGATTGTTCTGACACTGTTTCCCCCGTGCTACGTTGCGAGTCTTGAGTGCTGATGACCGAGTCGTGAGTGCTGAGAACTGAGCTGTGGGTTTTCTGCGTTGTCCGTTGGTCTGGTTACCTCGCTGTTTCTCTGGAGTCGAGTGGAGCAGCTCTCCTGGCTCCCACAGCAGTCCATGTGCGGACTGAGCGTGTGTTTGCAGGGCGAGTGAAGAGCGTTGGGGCGCGCTGGAAGCCCTCACCCCTCAGCTTCTCTCCCTGTCGCGGGAGAGGGAAGATTCGCTGCGATGAGCGCTCAGTGCTCGTCGCCGGTCGCTGCCCATGTGACAAAGCGCAGGACCTCGGCGACGGCGGCGGGGTCGAGCCCCGTATCCGCCCGGCCCGCGGCGGCGCGCTCGACGGTGGCGTGCCAGGGCTCAGGGAGCGCGGCGAGCGCCCAGGCGATGCCGCGCGCCTTGCTCGGCAGCTCGCCCGTGGCCAGTGTGCAGAGGCCGCGGCACATTGTCTCCACTGCATAGGCCTGATGGCTGCGGACCGGAAGCCACTCCGGGTTGTCCGGGGCGGCTGCCCACGCGCCCCAGTCGAGGAGGCGAGCGCGTACAGCGGCGCGCAGCTCCTCCGCACTGATCGGTCCGATTAGCGCGCGCGGGTCGGGTCCGGTGAGCGTGATGCCGTGCTCGCGCACGACCCAGCGCTCGACCACCCAGTTTTCGCGGTGTTCGGCCCAGGCCAGTGTCTCGCCCTGGCCGAGGCTGGGGTGGCGCAGGCCCGGCTGAAAGCGCCAGAGCGCTGCGCGGTCGATGTAGGCCACCTCGAATCGCCGCGCGTAGGGGTTGGAGAGCGTCGCGAGGCGCCCGTGGGCTGTCACGAGCGCCGCGAACTCTGCTTCGGAGGTGGGTCGCTCGGTCACAGCCAGGGCGTCCACATCGCTCGTCTCGGGGATGAAGTCGCCGAGAGCCAGCGAGCCGCGCACGTACACGCCGACGAGATTACCGCCGAGCGTCGCACGCGACTCCGTGGCGAGAGCGGCCAGCATATTGTGGACGTCGGTCGGTGCGTGCATCGGTCCTCCAGTGAGCGAAGAGGGTGCATCCCTAGAGAGAGCAGCGCCGCCAGCACTGTGGACACAGTACCGCTCGCATGGTACCAGAAACACATCCAGAGTTCCGTTTGGCTTGCGTGCAGTTGCGAGACACGATAGAGGTGCCGGCGTGCGCCGGCACCTCCTCGAGGTTGCGGCCTAGCGGTTAGGCCGGATTGCGCCGTAGTAGTGTGCCGCCCAGTAGCCACTGCTGAGGCTGGCTACTCCCACACCGCGCCCAGGAGTCAGCGCCTGGACGACGTTGCCGCCGCCGATGTAGATGCCGACGTGGCTGATGCCGCGCTTGTAGGTGTTCACGAAGAAGACGATGTCGCCGGACTGGAGCTCGCTCGGATCGGAGACCACGGCGCCGTACCGGCTGCTGTACTGGGACGCCGCGCTGTGCGGCAGCTTCAGGCCGAACTGGCCGAAGACGTACTTCGTGAAGCCACTGCAGTCGAAGCCACGCTCGGGGTTGCTACCACCCCAGACGTAGCGCGAGCCGACGAACTGCATCGCGAACGATGCAGGGCCGCTGGTGGCTGAGGCTGGGGCGAACTGTACGCCGCTGCGGATGCCGCCCGAGCGGGAGGTGCGTGCCGCCCGGGGCAGCGGCGGGATCGAGCGTGCCGCCGGGACGCGCCGCGCCACGAAGGGGCTCACGTCCACCAGCTCGCGCGAGATCCAGCCCTCGCCGCCCTGGGGCGTGCGGACCTTGAGCCAGTCCTTGTGGCGTGCCAGAAGGTCGAGCTGTACGTCGGCGCCGATCGCGCCGAGCTTCTGGTAGGCTGTGCCGGGACCGCCGCGCAGGTTCACCTTCGCGTGGCGCACCAGACCCACCAGGGCCGGGTTCGGGTCGGGGATCTGGCTCACCGCCTCGATCCGCTCGATCACACCCGGGCCGATGCCGAGGAACTCGCTGGCGACCCAACCGATGCTGCCGTCTGAGGCCTGGACGTGGTACCAGCCCTCGTAGCGTGCCAGCAGGTCGAGCTGGCTGCCCGCGGGAAGCTGCACCATACCCACATAGTTCGTGCCTGGCCCATCGCGCAGGTTGAGCCCCTGGCTGAGCACCTGGGCGATCTTGGGTGGCGGGGGCGCAGGTATACCGGAGGCCTCCGGCAGCATATCGGCGGCGATCGGGTCGGTGTCGAGCAGCTCGGCTGAGACCCACACCACCTGACCGTCGGCGGCCTGCGCTTTGAACCAGTCGCCGTACTGCGCTACGAGCTGCAGGGCCGACCCGCCGGCCAGCGTGGTGACTTTATCGTACTCCGTGCCGGGGCCACCACGCATCGCCGCCTCCTGGGTGGCAACAAGTGCTTGCACGGGGCGAATCTGAAGGAGGTCGCCGCTGAGCGCCGAGGTCCCCAGCGCGTCAATGGCCGCGAAGGCCGAGTCCGGCACCGGTTGCTCCCCCTGGTCGAGCGTGTCGAGGCTCAGCGGCGCGAGCGACGTTGTGAAATCCGCGCCCGAGACGGTGTACGGTGCGGCCTGGGGCGCCGGGTTGTGCGCCGTGGGGGGGCCGTAGAGCAGTGGGGCACGGGTCAGAAGCATGGCGAGCGGTATCAGCAGGGTCGCGGTCAGGTGTAGCGCAAAGCGCATGGGTAGCTCAGCTACTCTGTCGCGTAACGGCACCGCGAGCTCCGCGGAACCGCGGCTCCACGCGCCCCAGGACTGGTGCGCGAAGCGGCTGCGTTGATGGTGGGCGCGGTCCTGGAGCGCCGCGATCTCTTTGTCAAGGGTGGAGTGTTGCGAAGAGAGCATCCAGTGTTCCTTCCAGGTCCGTATGCCCGGGCGCCGGTACCGTGCCGAGCTCGGGAGCCCTCCCGATGTGCTCGCACTTGTGATACCGCATATCAGGGTGCAAAGGTCGTGCGAAACGCGAGCGGAAAAGTAGAGGAACTGTCTCGACGGTAGGCTACGATGGGAGATCGGAGGTGTGCCGGGAGGGCCGCTGAGGCTTGTGAATGCGGCCGGTGATAGGCCGTGATGCGCGCAACCCGATTCGAAAGGAGCCCATTGTGACGATTGAGCTTGTGATCCTCATCTCGGCGGTGCTCCTTGTGGGGAGTATTGCGGCCAGCGCTGTCTCCAGCCGTCTCGGGGTGCCGGCTCCGATCCTGTTCCTGGCGATCGGGATGCTGGCCGGCTCGCATGGGCCGGGGGCATCCACTTCGACGACCCCTGGGCGGCGCCGGCCGTGGATGTGGTTGCGCTCGTCTGTAGCCTGTACTCGGGCGGGCTCGACACCGACTGGCGTCGGATTCGACCGGTGCTGTGGGGCGGCATCGGGCTCGCGAACCTGGGCTTGTCGGTGAGTACGCTGATGGTGGCCGCGTTCGCGGTGCTGGCGCTCGGGATGGAGCCACTTGAGGGGGCGCTACTGGGGGCGATTGTTTCGTCGCTGGTACGGCCGCTGATGGAGGCGTGAGCTCAGCCGAGTCCTAGCGTCCCTGGTGCGCCAGGATCGTAGCCAGCAGGCGCGTCGCCAGGGTGTTCGGGTCGGTCGAGAACTGGTTGACGCCGAGGGCGATCGTGATTCGCCCCTCGGGGGCGTACCAGAGGGCCGAGCGGAAGCCGCCAAACCCGCCAATGTGCCCCATGACTCGGCTGGTGGCCGCGGGGCGCGCCCTGCCTGCGGCGTCCGGTCCCACGGGGAGGACGTTGCGCATGAGCCCGAGGCCGTACTCGAGCTGCGGCATGTTGTACTGCCCCTTGCCCCCGACGAAAGTCTGCATCTGCTCGAGCGTCTCCGGCCGGAGCAGCTCGCCGCCGAACAGGCCGCGGGCGAAGCGCTGCACGTCGGTGGGGGTGGAGACGATGTTGGCGGTGGCAAACACCACCGACATTGCGACGTTGGTCTGCTCGCCGGCCCTGGAGTAGCCGCGCGAGCGAGGCTGGTGGACCTCCTCCTCGGGTGGAAAGGAGGTGCTGGTGAGGCCGAGCGGCTCGAAGATGCGGGCGCGCATCTCCTGGCCGAGCGTGCGGCCGGTAGCTTGCTCGACGACCATGCCAAGGAGGACGTAGTTGGTGCTGGAGTAGTCCCACGCCCCCTGCGCGCCCGGCCGGAACGCCGAGGGGAACTGCGCTGCGTAGGCCACCATCTCGCCCGGCGCCCAGAAGCGATCCGGTGTGCGGTACGCGCGGTTGACGAAGTTGCGGTCCTCGAGGTAGTCGTACAGGCCGGTGGTGTGGTTGAGCAGCCGGCGGATGGTGATTGCGTCGGCGGTCGGCACGATGCCGGGCAGCCAGCGTGAGAGCGGCGCGTCGAGCTCGAGCACGCCCTCCTCAACAAGTTGGAGCACGACGACGGCGGTGAAGACCTTGCTGATGCTGGCGATGCGGACGCGCGTCTCGGGGGTCATGGGGGTCTTCTGCCGGCGGTCGGACACGCCGCTGGTACCGGACCAGACCTCCTGGCCGTCGATGTGGACGGCGACGCTCGCGCCGGGTATGTAGCCGTCGGCGACGGTGCGGTCGAGGACGCGCTGGAGCTTTGCGGCCAGCGCCGGGTCGAAGGGCGCCACGGGCACAGGGGTTGGCTCGGGGGCAGGTGTGGCGGTGGGCGGTGGGTTTTCCTGGCGCGCGACGGCGGCGGGGGTGGGCGCGAGCGCCGCGCCGCAGAGTGCCAGGACGCCGAGGAGGAGAGGCAGCCGACGCGTGGGCCGTGCAGGCCACCCGTGGTCCATCCGGATCGTGACGGGCCGGCCGGGGGCGAGCCGCCACACAAGCAGCAGCGCGCCGGTCAGGAGGACGAAGAGGACCGGATATGCGTGATGCATGAGGTACTCCGTTGCTGAGAGGTCTGCGACAGAGCGCCAATTCGCACAAAGCGTACCATAGCTGCAGGACGCCCCGGATACCCAACCCGCGCACGCATTCTGCTACAATGGCCTCTGCCGGCATTGTCCAACCGCACCCAACCCGCGCCCTGTGAGCCGCACGCAACGCCTTCGTAGACTTAGTGGTGCTGGCGCGGCAGGTGTGTGCTCACCACGACAGCGTCAACCACCCGTGCCTCGTAACCGAGCATGGAGCGGTGGTGGGCATGTATGACAGCATGCGGATCGAGCAGCTGCTGGAAAACCTGGTGGAGAACGCGTTGAAGTGCGGCCCCGAGGGCGGCACCGTGGAGGTGACGGTGATGCGCGCGGGGAGAGGAGGTGCGGCTGATGGCTGCCGATGAGGGGATCGGCATCCCCGAGATAGACCTGCCGCACATCTTCGAGCGCTTCCATCGCGTGGCGAACGCCGAGGAGCAGCGCTTCGCGGCGATGGGGCTGGGGCTGTTCATCTGCCGGGCGATCGCCGAGCAGCACGGCGGGCAGATCGCCGTCAGCAGCCGCTCAGGCCATGGCACGACGTTCCACGTGTCGCTGCCGCATGTCTCGGTGCTGCAGGAGCGCGTGGTCGAGGCGTGAGGCTAGGGCTGTCACTTGACCAGGGGAGATACGATGCAACTGCTGTCCGAGGGCGCGCTGCTGTGGGAGCCCCCCGAGGAGCTGCGCCGTACGTGTGCTCTGCGGCGCTATATGGACTGGCTGGCGCGGGAGGAGGGCCTGCGATTCGAGACGTACGACACGCTGTGGACGTGGTCGGTGCAGGATGTAGCCGCATTCTGGGGGTCGCTGTGGCAGTTCTTCGAGCTGCGCGCCGCGCGCCCCTACGAGGTGCCGCTGGCCGATAGTGCCATGCCCGGCGCGCGCTGGTTCCCCGGCGCCGAGCTGAGCTATGCCGAGCATATCTTTCGCCACGCCGCAACCGGCCACTCAGCGATCGTGGCGCGCTCTGAGACCCGCCCGGACGTCGAGGTGAGCTGGGAGGAGCTGCGGCGTCAGGTGGCCGGCGTAGCCGCCGGGCTGCGCGCGATGGGCGTGGGGCCGGGTGACCGGGTGGTGGCCTACCTGCCGAACATCCCCGAGGCAGTGGTGGCCTTCCTGGCCTGCGCCAGCATCGGCGCGGTGTGGTCGAGCTGCTCGCAGGACATGGGCGCCGCCAGCGTTGCCGACCGCTTCCGCCAGATCGCGCCGAAGGTGCTGTTCGCGGCCGACGGCTATCGCTACGGCGGCAAGCCCTTCGACCGACGCGCGACTGTGGATGAGCTGCGCGCCGCCCTGCCGACCCTCGAGCGCACGGTGCTGGTGCCGTACCTCAACCCCGCGGCGCGGCCAGGGGACGAGCAGACGGTGCTCTGGCAGGACATAACGTGGGGCGTGCATGAGCTGAGCTTCGCGCAGCTGCCGTTCGACCACCCGCTGTGGGTGCTGTACTCCTCGGGCACCACCGGCCTGCCGAAGCCGATCGTGCAGGGCCAGGGCGGCATCCTGCTCGAGCACCTCAAGTCCGTCGCCCTGCACCTGGACCTCGGGCCAGGCGACCGTTTCTTCTGGTTCACCACCACCGGCTGGATGATGTGGAACTTCCTGGTTGGCGGGTTGCTGGTGGGGAGCACCATCCTGCTGTACGACGGCAGCCCGGGCTGGCCGGACATGGGGGCGCTGTGGCGCTTCGCGGAAGAGGCCGGGATGACCTTCTTCGGCACGAGCGCGGCCTACGTCGCCGCCTGCATGAAGGCCGGTGTGAACCCCGCCGCCAGCTACGACCTGCGTGCGCTGAGGGGCCTCGGCTCGACCGGCTCGCCGCTGCCCGTGGAGGGGTTCCAGTGGGTATACGAGCGGGTCGGGAGCCAGATCTGGCTGGCGTCGATCAGCGGCGGCACCGATCTCTGCACCGCTTTTGTGGGTGGCTGCCCGCTGCTACCCGTCCACGCCGGTGAGATCCAGTGCCGCTGCCTTGGTGCGGCGGTGGCGGCGTTCGATGAACAGGGGCATGAGGTGGTGGGCGATGTGGGAGAGCTTGTCATAACAAAGCCCATGCCCTCGATGCCGCTATTCTTCTGGGGTGACGAGGGCGGGCGGCGCTACCGCGAGAGCTACTTCGAGCCGTACCCGGGCGTCTGGCGGCACGGCGACTGGTGCAAGGTCACCGAGGGCGGCGCAGTGGTGATCTACGGCCGCTCCGACAGTACGATCAACCGGCAGGGCGTGCGAATGGGCACCAGCGAGATGTACCGGGTGGTGGAGGCGCTGCCGGAGGTGCAGGACAGCCTGGTGATCGACCTGGAGGGGTTGGGCGGCGCGTCGTACATGGCGCTGTTCGTGGTGCTGCGCGACGGTGCGGCGCTGGACGAGGCCCTGGCGGCGCGTATCCGAGCTGCGATTCGCCAGGGGCTCAGCGCGCGTCACGTCCCCGATGATATCCTGCCAATCACGGAGGTGCCGCGTACGCTGAACGGCAAGAAGCTCGAGGTGCCGATCAAGAAGATCCTGCTGGGCGCCTCGCCTGAGCGGGCCGCCAACCGCGACGCGATGGCCAACCCGGCGGCGCTGGACGTGTTCGTTGAGCTCGCCGAGCGGCTGCGGCCGCGGCTCGGGCGGTGAGTGCCGCGGATTGATCTCCTGGAGCATTGTGGCGAGCCGGACAATGTTGACATCACGCAACTCACATAACTTCGCACACGCGAGAAGTAGAACCTGAGCACGTGAGGGCTGTAAACTGATAGAGTGCGCCAGGGGTAACGCGTAGAGGATGGCGTGACGAGGGGACGACAATGCTTAGCGTTCTCACAGTGGTTGCGCAGGCGGAGGGCGAAGCGGCCGGGGCTGGGTTTGGTGGGCTGCTGGGTGTGGTGGTTGCGGTAGTGGTCATTGCGGGGATGTGGAAGCTGTTCACAAAAGCGGGCAAGCCAGGCTGGGCGGCAATCGTACCGATCTACAACACGATCGTGCTGCTCCAGATCGCGGGCAAGCCATGGTGGTGGATTCTAGGGCTCGTCATCCCGGTGGTAAACATTGTCGTGGCGGTTCTTGCGCTGCACAGCCTGTCGAAGCGCTTCGGCCACGGGGTTGGCTTCACGCTCGGGCTCATCTTCCTGGCGCCGGTCTTCGTGCTCATCCTGGGGTTTGGCGACTCGCAGTATCGCGCGCCAGCCCTCTCTCCGGGCTAGTCCCACTCCTCAATATCTCTTGGGCGAGCGGCCTGGCCTACAACAGGCCGGCCGCTCGCGTTGTGTCTCCGGCACATCGCTGCACCGTCGCACCTGCGGCCTCACCCGAGACCTCGACCGAGCACAGCGTCTCGCTTGGGGCCGACCCTCTCGCGAGCGGCGGCTACAGCTCGCGCAGGAACCGCTCGGGGCTGTTCAGGAAGCCGCGCGTGACGATGTAGTGATCGGTCTCCTCATAGCGCACCGGCCGCACCACACCGCCGTCGAAACTCAGGATCGCGGCCTCGGGCAGGGCTATGAGAATGGGTGAGTGCGTGGCGATGATGAACTGCGCGCCCTCCTCGGCCACCAGCCGCCGCACCATCGCCAGGAAGCCGATCTGGCGCATTGGCGAGAGCGGCGCCTCCGGCTCGTCCAGCAGGTAGAGCCCGTTGGGCACAAAGCGCGCCTTGAAGAGCGTGAAGTAGCTCTCGCCGTGCGAGGCGTGATCGAGGTCCTCGCCGTAGCGCTGGCGCAGCGCGTGGAGCTCCTTCAGCAGCGGCCCGCGGGCGAGTGTGCGTGCCAGCTCCGAGCGCCCGGCGAACTCCTCGTCCACCGCGCGCAGGTCCTGCTCGAGCCCCTCGCGTACCCCCCGCATACGCTTCACGTACCCGAAGAAGTCCTCCGAGCGCATGAAGAAGCCGCGCCGGCTGCGCCGCGCCCACGAGAGGCGCAGGAGCTCGGACAGCGGGCGCACCCGGGTCAGCGTTGCGTCCTCGCCCACGCCCTCGCTGCCCACCGTGATCGACCCCGCCGCCAGCGCCAACGCCTCGAGCAGCGTGGATTTGCCGGAGCCGTTCTCACCCACCAGGAACGTCACTGCGGAGGTTAGCTCGATCGTCTGGCCGACGAGCCCGGCGACGACGGGGACGCTGAACGGGAAGGCCTGGAGCTGCTCGGGCGCGGGCGGGCCAAGCGAGAGGCTCTTCAGGTGAATCATGCCGCCTTCTCCTGTGATT
>JBDLTZ010000099.1:0-29642 GCA_039805565.1 Chloroflexota bacterium
CCGGCGCGTTAGATTGCGCCGGGCGGTCCTCGCGCTTCCTCCGCTACCGGCGCTCGGCCGCGTCCAAGAGCTGCGGCACGAGACCCCACTCCTTCACCGTCAGGCTGCGGTAGCGCCGCCCCGCGATCTTGAGCAGCGAGTCGGCCCGGTAGAGCTCCAGCCACCCCTCGTCCACTGTGCCGCCCGCGCCGCGGTACCCCTCGAGCAGCAGGCCGGCGGCCTGCCGGATGAGCTCCGCGCGCTGCGGCTGGCGGATCGCCTTCCAGTCCAGGTAGGCCAGGAAGTTTCCCAGGTCGCGCGCGGGGTTCGCCCAGCAGAACCCGTCCAGGTCGATCATCACCAGCTCGTCGCCCGCGATCATGAACTGGTCTGTGCGGAAGGCCCCGTGGCTCGCCACCGCGGGCGGCTCGTCCCGCTGCCCCGCCAGCTCCGCCAGGCGACCCACCGCGCCCTCATAGCGCGCGGCCAGCGCCGGGTCCGCGGCCCGCATCGGCGCCACGTACTCCCGCAGCTCGTCCATGTCGTCCGCCGCCGTGCGGGCCGGCGCATCGATGCCCGTAAGCGCGTGCAGCGCCGCCAGCCGCGCGCCCGCGTCCCGCAGCCAGCGCTCGCGCGTCTCGGCGGGCACCTCCGGGCTGAAGGCCAGGTCGTTCAGCTCGGCACGCCCGGAGACCTCGTCCTGGGCCAGCATCCCGAGCTCAGGCCAGTAGGCCAGCACCGGCAGCACCCGTGGCATCCCTGGCCGCTCCTGGCTGGCCCGGTGCAGCGCGCCCACCGTCGCGGCCAGCTCCGCGCCGCCGTCGCCCATCAGCTTGCCGAAGACCACACGGCCACCGCGGTGCGTCTGCACCTCGTAGCGGAACACGCAGCGCGCGCCGGGCCGGTAGCGCACCGGCACGACGGCGCAGGAGATCACGACGCTCCCCAGCAGGGCGGCGAAGCGGGTGGCCATGCGCGCCACGTCGGCGGCCTCCGCCAGCGCGGGAAGCCGCGGGTCCTCGTCGTACAGCCGAAGCGCGAGGCCCGCCGGACCCAGCTCCGCCACGCCGATCGTCTGGCCCGCGCCGCCCTCGCCCTCGGTCTGAAGCACGTAGGTCGTGACGCAGCAACGCCCCGGCTGGTACTTCGTATCCTGGAGCTTGCAGGAGCGCACGCGCGCCGGGCGCTCCTTGGAAAGCACCCCGTCCTCGAACAGCCGCCCAACCGCCGCCAGATCGAACAGCCGCCCCAGCTCCGGCAGCTCCGGGTCGAAGCCCAGCTCCTGCGCCATCTCTGCCTCTCCTGCGCTCAGCGCTACCTACCGGGATGCCCGGCTGCGGGGCCCGCGCGCGAAGCACGGGCCCTCCCCACCACCGGCCCTGCGACACTACGCCGCCTGCGCCAGCTCCACCTCGGCCAGGTCCGGAGCGGTCCCCGGCAGTAGGCTCAGCAGCTCCGCCGCCGCCGCCGAAAGACCGTCCGGGCGCGGTCGGGCGACCCGTCCCAGCGCGAGAGCGAGCTGAGTCTGCTCGACGATCGCCTCGGTGCTCAGGTCGTCCGGATCCACCATCCCCACCCAGCCTCGCTCGGCGAACAGGCGCGCGCGGGTACGCTGCTCGGCGCTCGGCCCCGAACGCGGGATGAGCACCGCCGGCGTCGCCGACCGCATGATCTCCATCGTGGTGTTGTAGCCGCACATCGCGTACACGACGTCGGCGGCGGCGATGTAGCTCAGCGGGTCGCTGACGGTGATCGATACGTGCGCCCCGCGGCTGGCGCGCGCCCGCGCCTCAAGGTCGCGCCGCAGCTCGCGCGGCATGAACGGCCCCGTTACCAGCATAAGTTCGCACGGCTGCTCGGCCTGGAGCGCCGGCAGCGCCGTGATCAGGGCGCGCATCATCGGGAACGCGTCAGCGCCGCCGCCCGCCATCGCCACCAGCAGCTTCGTGCCCGGGGCCGCGCCGGAGAGGTACTTGGCACGCGCCCGCGCCGTGTAGCGCGGCAGGTCTGGCGTGCAGACGTAGCCCGTGTAGCGAAGGCGCGCCGCGACCGACGGGGAGAAGCCGTAGGCCTCAGCCATATCGTACACATCCTGCCGGCCGTAGACCAGCACCGCGTCGTAGTAGCGCGCGATCGCCTCATAGGCCCCCTCGACCTCCCAACGCCGCCGCACGGTCTCCGGCGCGTCCAGGATGTCGCGCAGGCCGAGCACTACCTGGGTGTCGAGGCCCGCCCGCCGCAGCGCGTACAGCGCCGGCAGCAGCTCGCCCATCGCGCCGTGCGGCATGTGGTCCACCAGCAGCACGTCGGGCCGGTAGCTCATCACGGCGCTCTGGATCAGCTCCGCCCGCAGGGCGTGGATGTCGCCGAACGGCAGCGGCATATTCACGCCGCGCCATACGCCCGGGCCATCCTTGACGATCGAGGGCAGCTTCAGATAGTCGTGGTGCGAGTCGGACTCGAAGAACTGGCCGAGCCGTGAGTCGGCCATTGTCAGCACACAGGCGTCGGGGCACTGCGATAGCAGCTCGCGGGCGATCGAGGTGGTACGTCGCATGTGACCAAGTCCAAATCCGTCCTGCGAGTACATCATCACGCGTGGGTGCTCTGAACGAATGCTGCTGCTCAACATCACGCCCCCCCTTTGTCTTTACCGCTCTCGCCCGCCGGCCACGTCGGCCGCTCGTCATCTCTGGGAACAGGCTCAGCATACCGCGTGGGCGGGCAAAAGCGAATGACACGGCCGGCCCGGCGGTTGCTGCTCTTCTGACTCTTTTCTGACTGTCCGTTTGCGGCTACGGCCCGACCACCAGTGGGGCGAAAATCCGGATGTCCGTGGCCGGCGCGGCCTCAACCGTGGAGGTCGGCGTCGGTGATGGCCCGGCCGTGGCCGTGCTCGTCGCCGTGCTCGTGGGCGTACTAGGCGCTTGGCGCTCGGTCGCACCCACGTCGCAGGTCGCCACGCCATTGCCGTTGCCGTCCTGCGGGCGCGGCGCCCCGATCTGGTCAGCGCTCGGGCAGACTCCCGCGTCGTTGATACCGCCGTCCACGGCCGCACCGCCGGCGAGCAGCGGGTAGGTGTGGTTGTCGAAGTCGAAGGCCCCCAGCCCCGCATCCACGTTGCTGTCCGCCGCCGTGAAGCCGCAGGTCGCGTCGTTCGACAGGTTGCCGTGGTTGGTTGCGGCCGTGTTCGGCAGGCCGGCGCAGTTCAGCAGGTTGCCGCCGCTGTAGTTGTTCGTCAGCAGCGTGTTCTTGATGATCAGCGGCTTGCCGCCGTTGTTGTTGTAGATGCCGGCGCCGACAGACGCGTTGATGGCGGTGTTCCAGGCGATCGTGACGTTGTACAGGCTCAGCTCGCCCAGGTTCTCGATCCCGCCACCGTTCGCCGCGACGTTGGTCCTGATCGTCACGTTCACCAGCGTCGCAACGCCGGTGCCCGCGTTGGTCATAGCGCCGCCGGTGGAGCCGGGCATCGGTGCGTTGAAGCGCAGGGTGCTATCAACCAGAATGAGGCGGCCGTGGTTGTGGATGCCGCCGCCGTGCACATGGCCAGGGAAGGCCACGCTCATCTCCCCCTCGCCGTTCTCGATCGACACCCTGCCGATGTAGACGAACGCCCCATCGGCGATGTCGAACACCCGGTGGTCGTTGTTGCCGTCGATGATCGTGCGCCCAGAGCCCGCGCCCACGATCGTGGGGCTCTTGGTGATCACGAGCTGGGCGCCGAGAACGAAGCGCCCGGCGGGCAAGTTGATGTTGCCGCTGCCGTGAACGTTCACCTCCTCGATCGCTGCCCGCAGTGTGCAGACGCCGGAGGGTGTAGAGGAGCAGGCCCCATCCCCCGGCGAGGCGTCCGGCTGGTCTAGCGTACTGTTGACGTTGAAGACCGCCCCGTGGCCCGCGCGCGCCCCACCGCCTCCTAGCGCGAGCGTGAGGCCAAGCAGTGCGGCAAGGGCCAGCGCACAAGGGACCAGGCGGCGCCGGCGCCGCGCAGTCGATATACGTTCCATGTCGCCTCCTTGCCGGCGCAGATGTGCGCGTACCCCGGGTCTACATTTGGCATTTCACTCTAGCGTTTCACCAGCGGCATGAAGATCTGCTGGTCCGTCACGAGCCCGATCTCCTGGGTGGGCGTGGTGGTTGCCGTGGTCGCCGGCACGGTCGACGCGATCGGTGTGTTGGTCGGCGTGGCGGAGCCGCCAAGCGTGCTCGTGGCCGTGCTCGTCGGCGTACTGGTGGCTGTGTCCGTGGCCGTGCTCGTCAGCGTACTGGTGGCTGTGTCCGTGGCCGTGTTCGTCAGCGTACTGGTGGCTGTGTCCGTGGCCGTGTTCGTGGCTGTGCCCGTGGCCGTGTTCGTGGCCGTGTTCGTGGCCGTGTTCGTCGGCGTTCGGGTGGCGGTGCTGGTGGCCGTCGGCGTCCGCGTCGGCGTCCGCGTCGGCGTCCGCGTCGGCGTGACCGGATCGTCGTTGTCGTTGATCATGACGGTGGTGACGTACGGGCTGTCCACGGTGGCCCCCGACGCGCTGCTCTCGTCAAGGGTCACGTAGAACGTCTCGTTCGACTCGTCGGCGGTGTCGTCCAGCAGCGTGATCTCGATCGTCTTGCTGGTCTCACCCGACGCGAAGTTCAGCACCCCGCTCTTCGCGACGTAGTCGCTCCCCGCCGTCGCCGTCCCGTTGCTGGTGGCATAGCTGACGTTCGTCACGCCCTGCGCCGGCTGGCTCAGCTTGAGCTTCACCGCCACCGTGCCGCCGTTCTCGGCGCGGCTGTAGTTCTCGGTCTCGAAGGCCATGGTGGTGGGGTTGTCAACCTCGAAGTCGTACGTCTGCACGCCCGTCCGCGCTGTCACCCCTGACTTCCGCCGCTGCTCCGTCGCCACTGCCGTCACGGTGTACGACCCGTCCGCCACCTTCGTCGTGTCCCACTGCCCCGACAGGTAGTTGAAGGTCGTGTCGGGCGTCGTCGAGGTGTTCTGGAACACCACCTTCCCCCCGCTGTCCCGCACGGTGTACTGCACCTTGTTCAGCCCGAGCGGCGCGTGCTCCATAATCACAAAAAAGCTCACCGACCCGCTCGCCACCGTGCCGAAGAACTGCCCCACGCTCTGGATGACAGGCGCAACCGGGTAGGAGTTGGGCTGACTCGGGTTCGTCACATACAGCGGGCTCCCAGGGTTCACCTGGCCCATCACCCAGCTCCCGCTCAGGTCCTGCAGCTCCTCGCCGTTCGTGAACCCGTCCCCGTCCGAGTCCTTGTTCGCCAGCGGCGTCGTCCAGGTCTTAGTCGGGTCGTTGTTCAAGAAGTCCAGCTTCATCTGCGTGTTGGTCACGTAGTCCACGTTCGAGACGTGACACGTCAGGCAGTTGAAGACCGTGCCGTTCGGCACCTTCCCCGGCGACGGCGGCAGCGCCATCGCGCTGTGCGGCCCGAACGCCAGCAGAGACACGGTGACGAGCCCGGCCATGATCACGACCCGGTGCCGCAGGGCGCGCAGCACGACACCGCCAGCGACATGCCGAAGACGCATGACACTTCTCCCGCCGGGGATACCCGGCTGCAGGCTGCGACGAGCGCAGCGGCCTTCACTGGAGATGTCGTACAGCGATGAAATACAAATGGGGTGCGTGGAGACTAGCACAGCTGCCGCCTACGCACCACCATCGCAAGACCGATCAATTCGGGGCGCGTGCCCCGGCAGCGTTCCTGATGCGACCGCGGGTGCTGAGCGGTGGTGACACACCACTCGGCGCCCGCGGTCCCACGCTCGCGCTAGCTCGCCACAATGTACTCCTCGGCGTGCACCGCCACCCCGTTCTGCGGCTGCTGGCGGTTAGCCTCGATAAAGGACTCCACCTCGTTGCGCGCCACGTCGTCGGTGTACTGCTGCGGCGGTGTCTTCATCAGGTAGGAGGAGGGGCCGGTGAGCGCCCCTCCGACGCCGTGGTCCAGCGCCAGCTTCGCCAGGCGCACCGCGTCAATCACCACGCCGGCCGAGTTCGGGCTGTCCCACACCTCAAGCTTCAGCTCGAGGTTCAGCGGCACGTTGCCGAACGTCGTACCCTCCATCCGGATGTAGCACCACTTGCGGTCGGTGAGCCACGGGACGTAGTCGCTCGGCCCCACGTGGACGTTCTCGTCCTCCATCGACCGGCCGACCTGGCTCGTCACCGCGTTGGTCTTCGAGATCTTCTTGGACTCCAGCCGCTCACGCTCGAGCATGTTGTAGAAGTCCATGTTGCCGCCAAAGTTGAGCTGGTAGGTGCGGTCGAGCCGGACGCCGCGCTCGCGGAACAGGTTCGTCAGCACCCGGTGGGTGATCGTCGCGCCCACCTGGCTCTTGATATCGTCGCCAATGATCGGCAGCTTGCGCTCGCTGAAGCGCTGCTGCCAGTACGGCTGCGAGGCGATGAACACCGGGATGCAGTTCACGAAGCCGCAGCCGGCCTCCAGCACCTGCTCGACATACCACTTGGTGGCCATCTCCGAGCCCACCGGCATGTAGTTCACCACGACGTCGGTCCCGGTCTCGCGCAGGATCCTGACGATGTCGGACGTCGCGCCGCGCGCCTTCTTCACCCGCCCGCTCACGTACTTGCCCAGGCCGTCGTGGGTCATGCCCCGGCTCACCGGCACGCCGAGCTTCGGCACCTCGGCGAAGCGGATGGTGTTGTTCGGCTCGGCGAAGATCGCCTCGCTCAAATCCATCCCCACCTTGCTGTCCACCACGTCGAACGCGGCCGAGAACTCGATGTCGCGGATGTGGTAGCCGCCCAGGTTCACGTGCATCAGCCCCGGCACATCCTCGCGCTCGTCGGCGTTGCGGTAGAACTCAACACCCTGAACCAGCGAGGAGGCGCAGTTCCCAACACCGATGATCGCAACCCGAACCTTGCGTGCACTCATTGTTTCGCCCCTTTTCTTCGTTTCGTTCTGCGGCCGTGCGGCACTTCCTGATGCAGAGTATAGGCGCGCGGCCCGCCAAATCGAATGATGCGGGCTGATCTAACTGTTGACCGTGCGGCGTCGGTTATCTGCTGTCTGGCCGTGTCTTATATGAGATAGATCGTCATCTTCTGGCTCGCTCGCTGACGCACATGCAAAACGGGCGCAGATGATGCTCATCTGCGCCCGCTCCCAGCCTCGCCCGCACGCTACTCCGGCGGGACGTACCCGTGGTCCGCCATGCGTCGTCCCATCGTGTCGTACACCGCTGCCGGCAGGTCGTGCACACCGGTGGCGTCGATCCAGGTGTTGTAGAACTGGAACAGCGCGCAGACGGTGATCGCGTCGTACAGGGCCTCCTCGCTCCAGCCTGCGCCCTTGGCGGCGTCGATGTCCGCCTGGCGCACCTGGGTCGAGTCGGCGCAGACCTTGTCCAGCAGCCGGAACAGCGCCC
Organism: Chloroflexota bacterium; assembly: GCA_039805565.1. Lineage (GTDB taxonomy): Bacteria > Chloroflexota > Chloroflexia > Chloroflexales > Roseiflexaceae > CALJIC01. The sequence goes on from JBDLTZ010000099.1 coordinate 7,376, forward strand.
GGTCCTGCTCGGAGCACGGCGCGCCGGCGTAGTCCTCAAGAATGGCATCCACGAATGCTCGGTCCCCGAGCAGCTCCGCCGCCGCAGCGGCGTGCGAGCCCATTCAGAAGGGGCACTCGTTGCGGCGCGAGGTGAACGCCGCGATCAGCTCGCGCATGCCGGGGGAGAGCGGTGACGGCCCGCGCAGCGCGGCGTGCGTGAACCGCGAGAGGTGGTCGGTCCAGGCGGGCTTGAAGGCCAGCAGGTGGCGGATCTGTGGGATCGGCATGCCGGCCTCGCGGGCCTGCCGGATGAGGTCGGCGTACATCCCCGAGCCGGGGTGCTGCTCGACCTCCCTGAGGTACATCGGCTCCATCGGCGGGTGCTCCTTGATGTGGCTCGTGGCGATGGCCGATTGTATCACGGGTGCGCCTCAGCGCCGCAGGAGCTCGCCGCCGTCCTCGGCCCAGCGCGGGGCGAGCCACGGCAGCAGCGCGTGGGTGGTGAGCCACGCCAGCAGCCACGCCGGGGCGTAGAGGCCCACGGCGCGCCCCAGGTCCACCGGCCAGCCCAGCAGCCGCATGCACCCGAGGAGCAGCAGGAGCTCGAACACGCCGAGCAGGATCGTCAGCCAGCGCGGCTGGTAGCCGATCAGCATGCCGTAGACGCCCACCTCGAGGTAGAGCCCCAGGCAGAGCATCAGCCCGAACATCTGGAGGTAGCCGGCCTCGGGCGCGGCCGCCGCGTACAGCAGCGTAAGGGCCAGCGGCCCCACCAGCGAGAGCAGGCGCGTCTGCACCCTGCCGAGAAGCGAGAAGCACATAGGCTACACCAGCAGCGGCGCGAGCCGGCGCGCCGCGTACTTCATGCCGAAGAAGGTGTCGGCCGTGGGCAGCGCCCAGCGCGCCAGCGCGCCCACCGTGGCCAGGACGCTCTCCGGACGGCTCAGCGGCGGCAGAGTGCAGTCGTCGTGCACACGCAGCAGCACGCCGGCCCGCGGCACCCCGTACTCCTCCACCAGCCGCCGGACAACCTCGTGGCCGCACGGGTCGGGCTGGAAGCCGGTGGCGAAGATCAGCCGGTCGGCGTCGAGCGTGCCCCCGTCCGTCAGGCGCAGCGCCAGCGGGCCGCCGATCCCCTCGGAGCCCGCCTCGATGCGCCGCAGCTCGCCCTGGTGTGTGGCGAAGCGCCCCGCGCGCCCGGCCAGGCGCAGCCGGCGCTCCCACTCCCAGCGCCGGGGGAAGCTGCCGCCCTGACCGCGCAGCCGCTCCAGGCGCTCCTCGGGGCCCAGGCGCCGGTAGGTTTCGATCCCAACCGAGCTAAACATGCAGCGCGCCGCGTTGAGCTGCTGGCGGCGCAGCGGCGAGCGGTGCAGCGCCGTCACCGAGGCCCCGGCACCCAGCGCGGCCAGCCAGGCGTGGGCCGCGGCGGTCCCGCCTCCCACCACCACCACCCGCTCGCCGGCCTCGAACCTCGGGGACTGGTAGGCGTGCGAGATGCGCGGGTGGAAGCGCCAGGATCCCGCCGCGGCCGGCCAGCGCAGGCCCGGGTGCCCGAGCGCCAGCACCACATGCCGCGCGCGCCCCACCGCCCGACCCCGCTCGTCCTCCAGCACAAACTCGCAGCGCGGGCGCTCGCGCCGCACCAGCCGCCCCACCCACACCGGCACACGGGCCTCCTCGAAGCCGCAGCTGCGCGCCACCCCGGCGGCGTGCTCCAGCAGCAGATCGAGCGGCGGGGTGTACATATTGAAGAGCGAGGCCAGCGCCGGCAGCGGCGAGCGGCTGCGCCACGAGTCGAGCAGCGCCAGGTCGGGGAAGCCGGCTGGGCCCAGGTGCCCGTCCCCCTCGGAGCGCATGCGCTCCTGGCCCACTGCGCGGGCGTAGCGCTCCAGGCGCTCGAGGGGGTGCGCGCCATCCCCGTAGACCGCCACCGTGTCTTCACGCGCGCCCGCGCGCCGCAGCACTGCCAGAGTAGCCAGGGCCGCCGCGCCGTCGCCGACGATCGCGATGTGTGTGTCGTGAAGCATGGATCTTGCGTGCGCTCCAGCGTTGTCCTCTGCATTCGATTGTAGCACGGCTGTGGTGCGCTACGGCGCCACGCAGCGTGAAAGTTCATTCATCCGTGGCACAGCTGGAGTATACTGAGCGCACTATGCAAACCACAGCAAGCAGGCGCTACCTCCTCGCGGGCGCGCTCGCGGGCATCAGCAGCGTGGCCGGGCTGGCGCTCGCCAGCGTCGTGGTCCTGCTCCTCGGGCTGCTCTGGCAGTACGCCTTCAACCGCAACCTGCCGATCATCGGCAACACTGCGCTCGGCGCGGCCGTCGAGGACGTGGGCCGCATCCCGTCGTTCCTGTGGAGCTGGCGCTGGCCGCTGCTGGGGATGGGGATCGCCGGTGTGCCGCTCGCCTACGCCGAGCGCCTCGCCCGCCGCTCGCCGTACCCCTGGCGTGACCGCATCGTCGGCGCGGGGCTGCTCGGCGTGGTGGGCGCCGCCCTGACCACGGGGCTGCTCGCCACGGCCGACCAGCCGCTCTACGACATCCGCAACCAGACGAGCGGGCTGCCAACCCTCGCCGAGCGCCAGCCTGCGGCGTGGAACCTCCTGCTCGTGGCGGTGCTGCTGGCGCTCGCCATCAGCGGCGCCGTCTGGCTCCTCTGGTCCTGGTGGTACGCCCGCTGGCGGCGCTGGCTGCATCTGGCGGACCCCGCGCCCGCCCAGGAGCAGGCGCTGCGCACGGCGGACGCCTCGATCGCCGAGCGGCGGTCCGTGGCCCGGATACGGGCGCTCGCCCTCATCGCCGCGGTCGCCAGTCTGGCCCTGGCGGCGGCCGGCGTCGCCGGGTTCGAAGCGGCGCGGGCCAAGATCCGCAGCGGCGACATCAGCGCGGACCCGTTGAGCCCCAACGTCGCCGTCCGCCTGAGCCTACACGCCCCCGAGCGACAGCTCATGGTGGAGAACACCTACGGCGGCGGCTCGGCGAGCGCCGTCGTACTCTCGGCGTCCGAGCAGACGCCCGTGTCGCCGCCGGTGGAGCTGACGTTCACCTCGGGCCAGCTCGGAGGGGAGCGGGCGGCGCTGGACGTGGCCGGCCTTCCCCCAGGCGCCTACCTGCTCAACATCCAGCTGCGCTCGGGCGAGGGCGTGCGCGTCGGCTACGCGCTGCTGCAGAGCTACGCGCCGCTCGTGCCCGCGGCCTCAGCCGTCGCCGGCCTTGGCGTCGGCGGGGTGCTCGGGGTGGGCGCGCTGCTCATGGGCATGGCCGCCGAGGGCCGGCTCCGCGAGTAGCAGGGCCCGTGGCACGCCCTCTGCCGATCAGCCCGGCGAACCATCGCAGAGCAAGGAGGCCGCCGTGGACGAGTCGGTGACGCTTGACATCCGCACCATCCTGACCCGCATGCTGCTCGCCGTCGTGATCGGTGGTCTGATCGGCTACGAGCGCCACCTGCGCCACAAGGCGATCGGCATCGCCGGCATGATGCTCGTGGCGCTCGGCAGCTCGAGCTACATGCTGCTGGCCGCGCACCTCGCCCAGACCGATCCGGCAGCGATCAGCCGGACCCTCCAGGGGCTCCTCCAGGGCATCGGCTTCCTCGGCGGAGCGGTGATCTTCAAGAGCGGCACCGACGTCCGCGGCATCAAGACGGCGGCGGCGGTCTGGATCACCGGCTCGATCGGCATGGCGATCGGCACCTGGTTCTGGTGGCTCGGGGCGATCGTCGGCCTGGCCACGGTCGCTATCCTCTTTGTGGCCGACCGCATCCCCCAGGCGGCGTCGCAGGCCGCCGCGCAGCTCTCTGAGGCCGCCGAGGGCCGCACAGGGCGGGGGGAATCCTAGCGTCACACACCACTCGTCTGTGACGCGCGGCGCCCGCTGATCACACCCGGCGAGCGCCTGGACAACGTCCCCGCGCTGCCTCAACCGCTTTGCGGTACACCCCCCGTTCTGCTATACTTCCTCGAGTGTGTGCATAGCTACCCCGCACAGCCGGTCTAGATAGACAGAGAGCAGCATGGCCGACCAGTCACTCATCCGGAATTTCAGCATTATCGCGCACGTCGACCACGGCAAGACAACGCTGTCTGACCGGCTGCTCGAGATAACCGCCACCATCAGCAATCGCGAGCGGCGCGAGCAGCACCTCGATGCCATGGACCTCGAGCGCGAGAAGGGCATCACCATCAAGCTCAAGCCGGTGCGCATGCAGTACACGGCGAAGGACGGCAACACCTACACCCTGCACCTGATCGATAGCCCGGGCCACGTCGATTTTTCATACGAGGTATCACGAGCGATCGCCGCGGGCGAGGGCGCCGTCCTCGTCGTGGACGCATCACAGGGCATCGAGGCGCAGACCCTCGCCAACGTCTACCTCGCGCTCGAGAACGACCTGATGATCATCCCGGTGCTCAATAAGATCGACCTGCCCGGCGCAGACCCGGACCACGTCGCGCAGGAGATCGAGACGGTGCTCGGCCTGCCCGCCGAGGACGTGCTGCGCGTCTCCGCCAAGGCCGGCACCGGCGTCAACGAGCTGCTCGAGGCGATCGTCGCGCGCATACCGCCGCCCCACGGCCAGCATGACCGCCCGCTGCGCGCGCTGGTCTTCGACAGCCACTACGACGCCTACAAGGGTGTGATCGCCTACGTCCGCGTGGTGGACGGCGGCATCAAGGCCGGCCAGCGCGTCCGCATGATAGGCACCGGCGGCCAGGCCGACGCGCTCGAGATCGGCACCTTCCGCCCCACGATGGTCGCGCTCGACAGCCTCGAGACCGGCGAGGTGGGCTATATCGCTACCGGCCTCAAGCAGATCGGCGACGTGCAGGTGGGGGACACGATCACCCTCGCCGCCAACCCCGCCGAGGAGGCGCTCCCCGGCTACCGCCCGGCCAAGCCGATGGTCTTCGCCGGCATCTACCCGGTCGAGTCGAACGCCTACCCCGAGCTGCGTGAGGCCCTCGAGAAGCTCAAGCTCAACGACGCCGCTCTCTCGTACGAGCCCGAGACGTCGGCCGCGCTCGGCTTCGGCTTCCGCTGCGGCTTCCTCGGCCTACTCCACATGGAGATCGTCCGCGAGCGCCTCGAGCGCGAGTACAACCTCGACCTGCTGATCACCGCGCCCAGCGTCGAGTACCAGGTGCTCACCTCCAGCGGCGACATCATCACGGTGGATAACCCCTCCGAGATGCCGGACCAGTCCAAGATCGAGGCGATTGAGGAGCCGGTGATGCAGATCACCATCATCTCGCCCACCCGCTACATCGGCCAGATCATGGAGCTCGTGACCGGCAAGCGCGGCATCTTTGAGGCGATGGACCACCTCGACCCGCAGCGCGTGGCGCTCAAGTACCGCATCCCGCTCTCCGAGATTGTCATCGACTTCTACGATCAGCTCAAGAGCCGCACCCAGGGCTACGCCTCGCTCGACTACAACCTCGCCGGCTACCAGGAGAGCGACCTCGTCAAGCTCGACATCATGGTGAACGGCGCGCCGGTGGACGCGCTCAGCCTGATCATCCACCGCGAGAGCGCCTACCACCAGGGGCGCCAGCTCGTGGAGAAGCTGCGTAAGCTTATCCCGCGCCAGATGTTCGAGGTGCCCATCCAGGCCGCGATCGGCAGCAAGATCATCGCCCGCGAGACGGTCCGCGCGATGCGGAAGGACGTGCTCGCCAAGTGCTACGGCGGCGACATCAGCCGCAAGCGCAAGCTCCTCGAGAAGCAGAAAGAGGGCAAGAAGCGCATGAAGATGGTGGGCAACGTCGAGATCCCCCAGGAGGCCTTCATGGCCGTCCTGTCGCTTAACGACGACGAGTAACTGCAACGTGCAAGGTGCAACAGGCAAAGAGACACGCGTGATAGTTCACCCGGCAGCTGTTGCCCTTTGCACGTTTTCCTTCGCACGTGTATCAAGGAGTTCCCGTGAACCTTAGGCTACTGCTGATTGGCCTGTTTGCCGCCCTGATGCTCTCCGCCTGCAGCGCCCCCGCCGCACTCAACCCTGCGGGGCAGGTCGTGGCGCGCGTCGGCGACGTGACGCTCACGCGCCAGTCGCTCGACGACCAGATCACCCGCATCGAGAAGGGCTTCGAGGGCCAGGCCGGCCAGGGCATGCCCTCCCCCTCGCGCCTCGATATCGAGCAGGAGATCGTCAATCGCTTCGTGGACCAGAACCTCACACTCGCGGTGGCTAAGCAGCGCGGCATCAGCGTCAGCGACGCCGAGGTGGACACGCAGATCGAGGAGTTCAACACGCAGATTCCCCAGGCCACCGGCGGCACTCTCGAGCAGGCGGTCCAGGAGCAGCTCGGCCTCCCCGGCGTCGAGTCCACCGAGTTCCGCCAGTTCGTGTCGTACTTCGTGGCCCAGCGCAAGCTCTCCGAGAGCCTGGTCTCCGACGCCGAGGTGCGCCAGCGCATCACCGACGAGGTGATGGCCGACACGCAGCGCACCGTCCCGGTGGCCACGGTGGCCCACATCCTGGTCCAGACCGAGGAGGAGGCCAACCAGGTCATCGAGCGCCTCAACGCCGGCGAGGAGTTCGCCGCCCTCGCGCAGGAGCTCTCGCAGGACCCCGGCTCGGCCCAGAACGGCGGCGTCTACGAGAACATCCCCCAGGGCCAGTTCGTGCCCGAGTTTGAGAAGGCGATGTTCGAGGACCTCGAGCCCGGCGAGACGACCGAGACGCCGGTGCAGACGCAGTTCGGCTACCATATCATCCGGCTGATCTCGCGCAGCGAGCAGCCCGCCGTAGCCGCCGATCAGGCTCAGGACATGATCGACCAGCGCGTCGAGCAGGAGGTCGGCTCGCAGCGCCAGGAGGCTCTCCTGCAGCTGCTCGAGGAGGAGCGCGCCAAAGCCGAGCAGGAGCAGCGCCTCGCGGTGCCGACCTACCCGACCCCTACGCCGCTTCCTGAGCAGCCCGCCCCAGGTGGCGAGGCCGCCCCCGCCGACGCTCCCGCTCCGTCCGAGGCGCCTACCGTGGCCCCGGCGCCATAAGTCAGATACCCGCAGGCAGGGGACAAGGTGACCGGGTAGCACTGAGCAGCCCGGTCATCTTGTCACGTTATCAGGAGCAGATAGCGCGATGGCCTCGATAACCGTTCTCGGCCTCGGCCCCGGCGACGCGGGCCTCATCACCCGCGCGGCGTGGGACGCGATCCAGTCCGCCGGCACGCTCTACCTCCGCACCGCGATCCACCCCACCGTCGCCGCGCTGCCCGCGGAACTCGAGCTGCGCCCCTTCGACGCGATCTACGAGTCAGCCGCGGCGTTCGGCGAGGTCTACACGCACATCGCCGAGGAGCTCGTGGCGCGCGCGGAGTCTGGCGAGGCCGTGACCTTCGCCGTCCCCGGCCACCCGCTCGTGGCCGAGGCCACCACCCGCCACCTCCTGGCACTTGCCAGAGCGCGCGGCGTCCCGGCACGCATCGTCGCCGGGCTCAGCTTCGTCGAGCCCACCTGCGAGCTCCTCGGGCTCGACCCGCTCGCCCACGGCCTCCAGCTGATCGACGCGCTGGACCTCATACCTAGCGCTGAGGAACGAGGACTGAGTGCTGAGCCCCGCGCCGAGGGCCATGACAACTCAGCACTCAGCACTCAGCACTCAGCACTCAGCACTCAGCACGTAGCCCCCTCCTGGGCCTCCCTCCACGGCCACGAGTACGAGCCAGCGCTGGTGCCCTTCCCGCTCACGGCCACTCGCCCCGCCCTGGTCTGCCAGGTCTACAGCCGCCCGGTGGCCTCGCACGTCAAACTCTCGCTCATGGAGCGCTACCCCGCCGATCACCCCGTGACCCTGGTGCGCGCCGCGGGCGTGGCGGGAGAGGAGCGCGCCTGGAGCGTGCCGCTCCACGAGCTCGACCACCAGGAGGGCATCGACCACCTCACAAGCCTGTATGTCCCGGCGCTCGACCCGCTGGCCGACCTGCGCGGCCCTGAGGGCGTCGGCTACGTCGTGGCGCGGCTCCTCGGCCCTGGCGGCTGCCACTGGGACCGCGAGCAGTCGCCGCAGTCCCTGCGCGCCTCGATGCTCGAGGAGGCCCACGAGGTCCTCGAGGCGCTCGACGCCGATGACGAGGAGCTGCTGGCCGAGGAGCTCGGCGACCTCCTGCTCAACATCCTGATGCAGGCCGAGATGGGCCGCCAGGCCGGGAGCTTCTCGATCGGCGACGTCTACGAGCAGGTGGCCGCCAAGCTCATCCGCCGCCACCCGCACGTCTTCGGCGCGGTGAGCGTGGACGGGTCGGCGCAGGTGCTCCAGAACTGGGAGCAGATCAAGCGCGGTGAGCGCGCCGCAAAGGGCCAGGAGCAGCGCGGCACGCTCGACGGCATCCCGCCGGCGCTTCCCGCCCTCGCCACTGCCCAGAAGATCACGGGGCGCGCCGCCAAGGCCGGCTTCGACTCACCCGACCCGGCCGACACCTGGGCCCTGCTGCACGAGGAGCTCGACGAGCTGCGCGCGGCCGCCGCCTCCGAGGACACCAGCCAGACTGAGGCCGAGCTCGGCGACCTGCTGCTCGCCGCGGCCAGGCTCTCGTGGAAGCTGGAGGTGGACGCCGAGAGCGCCCTGCGCGCCGCCACGGGCCGCTTCAAGCGCCGCTTCACGCGTATGGAGCAGCGTCTCGCAGCCGAGGGGCGGGACCTGAAGTCTCTCTCCACCGCGGAGAAGCTGACGATCTGGGACGAGACCAAGGAGACGCTGAACGATAAACACTGAACGCTGAAGAGGGCGGGCCGGTCCTCGTCAGCACAGCGCTGTCCTATCCCGGCTTCAGCGTTCAGCGTTCATCTTTCTGAGAAGATGCCAAAGCCCCCCGTAGAGCTCTACATCGGTGACGTCGTCCAGATGCGTAAACCGCACCCCTGCGGCGGCGACACCTGGCGCGTCGTGCGGCTCGGCGCCGAGATCGGCATCCGCTGCGCCACTTGCGAGCGCAAAGTGCTTCTGCCGCGCGCGACCTTCGAGCGCCGCGTCAAGCGCTTCGTCTCACGCGGAGCCCCGGAGACCCCCGCCGAGGCCGACGACGCGCCGTAGCCCCCGCCAGCATTGGCGCGCCGGCCCCAAACGCGGTATCATGACACTATCGCAGTCGTGGGGTGGTCATGAAGCGCATCATCTTCGCCCGTCTGGCGTGGCAGGTGGTCCTGACGCTAGTGCTGCTCGTGCTCGCCGCGCCCGCGCAGGGCGCGCCCGCACCCCAGGCGGCCCCGGCGCCCGTCTACGCCGTCGACGTGCAGGGCCCGGTCACCGCCGCGACGATCGGGTACCTCCGCCGCGCCGTCCAGGTCGCCGAGGCGGCCGACGCCCAGGCGCTACTGATCACGCTCAGCGGTGGCGGCGGCGTCCTGCGCGATATCAGGCCCTTCGCGGGCGAGCTCGCCAGCGCGCGCGTGCCCATCGTGGTCTACGTGGCGCCCGGCACAGCCTCCGGAGCGCCCGGTGCCTTCCTGCTCAGCGGCGCCCACATCAGCGCCCTCGCCCCCGGCACCAGCTTCGGCAGCCCCTACCCGCTCGCGCAGGTAGACGCGGCTCTCACCGATCAGACTCGCAACCTCGTGCTGGACAGCGTGGCCGAGCAGCTGCGCGAGTGGAACGAGGCCCGCGGCCGCGGCGCCGAGTGGGTGGACCGCGCCGTGCGCGAGGGGATCGTGCTGAGCAACGAGCAGGCCGCCGCTGCCACGCCGCCGGCCGTGGACCTCGTGGCGGCCGACACCGCCGAGCTGCTGACGCTGCTCGAGGGGCGGCGCGTGCGGCTCGAGGACGGGCGCACCGTGCAGCTCAGCACTCTCGGCGTCCAGCCCGCGCCGGTCGCGCCGACCCTGCTCGAGAGCCTGTGGCTGGCGCTGGCCGACCCGACGGTGGCCTTCGCGCTGCTCATCCTCGGCGCGATGGCGATCTACCTCGAGCTGGCGTCGCCGGGCATGGGCGTGTTCCTCGGCATCGGGCTCGTGCTGCTGCTGGCCTCCGGCGCCGGGCTTATCGTCCTCCCACTGCGCTGGTGGGGCGTAGCGCTCATGCTGCTCGGCCTGCTGCTGATCGGCGCCGAGATCGTCGTGCACACCCACGGCGCGCTGACGGTGGCCGGGCTGGCCGCGCTGGTGTTCGGCGCGCTCAACATGGTGGACCCCGTGCAGGCGCCGGGGGCGGGCGTGGCCCCCTGGGCGATCGGGCTCGTGGCGCTCGGGATGGCCGGCGCGGCTGCGGGCGGCGTCGCGCTCGCCATCAGCAGCCGTGCGCGCCCCGTCGCGCTCGGGCCGCAGTCGCTGGTGGGCAAGATCGCCGAGGTGCGCCGGAGGCTCGACCCGCGCGGCATGGTGTTCGTCGAGGGCGCCCTGTGGCAGGCGATCAGCGAGGGGGACACCGTCGAGCCCGGGGACTGGGTGCGCGTGACGGCCGTCCACAACCTTCAGCTGATCGTCCGCCCGCTCGACACAGAAGATTCCTATGGGGGAGGCTCGGGGGGGCGCGTCCCCTCCGAAACATAAGAGGGGACTCCAATGAGTATCGGACCTGCCCTGCTCTGCTTCGCCGTCCTGGCGTTCGCGCTCCTGATGGTGGCGCTCTCGGCCATCAAGATCGTGCCCGAGTACGAGCGCGGCGTCGTCTTCCGGCTCGGCCGGCTGGTTGGCGCGCGCGGCCCCGGCCTGTTCCTGCTCATCCCGATCGTCGAGCGCATGGTCCGCGTGGACATGCGCGTGATCACCATGGACGTGCCGCCGCAGGAGGTCATCACGCTCGACAACGTGACGATCAAGGTCAACGCGGTGCTCTACTTCATGGTGATCGACCCGCAGCTGGCGATCGTCAAAGTGATGGACTTCATCCGCGCCACCATGCAGATCGCCCAGACCACCCTGCGCAGCGTGGTGGGCCAGGTGGAGCTCGACGAGCTGCTGGCGCGGCGCGAGGCGATCAACGAGCGGCTCCAGCGCATCATCGACGAGCAGACCGAACCGTGGGGCGTGAAGGTGACGATCGTCGAGGTGAAGGACGTCGAGCTGCCGCAGAGCATGCAGCGCGCGATGGCCAAGCAGGCCGAGGCCGAGCGCGAGAAGCGCGCGAAGATCATCCACGCCGACGGCGAGTTCCAGGCCTCCAAGATGCTCGCCGAGGCCGCTGAGGTGATCGGCAGTCAGCCGGCCACCCTCCAGCTGCGCTACCTCCAGACCCTCACCGAGATCGCGGTGGAGAAGAACAGCACGATTATCTTCCCGCTCCCCGTGGACACCATCAAGGTGTTCCTCGACGGCATGCAGGCGGTGCAGAACGGCAACGGCGCCCAGCACACACAGCCGCTGCGCGAGCCGCCGCGCAAGGAGGAGCCCCGCCCCTGAGTCCGTCTGCTACCAGGAGTAGCGGTCGCCCGATTGCCCCCTGTGCTATAATGGCCGCACAGGTAGCACGTGTGGCGGCGCGCTTCTCCTCACCTCCGCGCCGACAACACATGCGCACCTCATACCGTCCGGCCGCCCCGGCAGCACTGCTGTCGTACGGTGCGCCGGCGTCTCTCTCCCGATGCACGCGGAGTCAGCATGAATATCTCGGTCATTTCCGGCAGCGCCGCGCAGCAGGACACCCCCCTGCTGGTGCTCGGCGCCTTCGATGGCGAGCCGATCCCGGCCCCCGCCGCCGATCTGCTCGAGCAGGGGGATTTCTCCGGCAAGCCGAAGCAGCTTCTCCTGCTCTACCCGCGCGGCGCCGTCTCCGCCCGCCGCCTGCTCCTGGTCGGCCTCGGCAAGCGCGCCCAGCTCACCGGCGAGCGCCTGCGTGAGGCCGCGGCCGTGGTCGCCCAGCGCGCCGCCGAGCTGAAGGTCGAGCGCGTCACCTTCGAGCTCCCCGCATCCGACGCCCTCCCCGCCGCCGTGGCCGCCCAGGCGCTCGCCGAGGGCGCGCTCATGGGAAGCTACCGCTTCCAGCAGTACAAGAGCGGCCTCACCGCGGACGACACCTACCAGGTGGCCGAGCTCCAGATCCTGGCTGCCGACGAGGCCGCCGCGCAGGAGGGCGCCCGGGTCGGGGCCGCCGTGGCGCGCGGCGTGGCCCTCGCGCGGGACCTCGGCAACACCCCCGGCAACGACCTCCCGCCGGCCAAGCTGGTGGAGGCCGCCCGCGCCGTGGCCGAGAGATTCGGCATGCAGGCCACCATCTTCGGCCCCGAAGAGCTGCGCGCCCAGGGCTTCGGCGGTGTGATCGGCGTAGGCCAGGGCTCGGCCAACCCGCCGCACGTCGCGATCGTCGAGTACGGCACCAAGGCCGAGGGCGTCCCCACCGTCTGCCTCGTCGGCAAGGGCATCACCTTCGACACCGGCGGCATCTCGATCAAGCCGGCCGAGGGCATGGAGGCCATGAAGATGGATATGGGCGGCGCCGCGGCCGTGATCGGCACGCTGCACGTCCTCGGCGAGCTCCAGCTCCCCATCCACGTGGTGGGCCTGATCGGCTCCGCCGAGAACATGCCCAGCTCCACCGCCTACAAGCCCGGCGACATCCTCAAGACCCTCAGCGGCAAGACGATCGAGGTGATCAACACCGACGCCGAGGGGCGCATCGTCCTGGCCGACGTGCTGTACTACGCCCAGCGCTACCAGCCGGACGCGATCATCGACCTGGCCACGCTCACCGGCGCGATCATGGTGGCCCTCGGCGCCCACGCGATCGGCATGATGACCAACGACGACGGGCTCGCCCAGCGCCTCGCCCGCGCCGGCGACGAGGCCGGCGAGCGCGCCTGGCAGCTCCCGCTCTGGGACCCCTACAAGGAGATGGTCAAGAGCGACATCGCCGACGTGAAGAACAGCACCGGGCGCTACGGCGGCGCCATCACCGCTGCCGCCTTCCTATCGAACTTCGTCGGCGAGTGCTCCTGGGCACACCTCGACATCGCCGGCACCGCCTGGACCGATGCGCGCCCCAAGAGCTACACGCCCAAGGGCGCCACGGGCGTCGGCGTGCGCCTGCTCACCCAGGCGCTCCGCACCTGGACCGAGCGCTAAGCCCGCGCTCCTGGAGCACGTCCTCGGCAGACGGCCGACCACCGACCACGGGACCGACCACGTCCTGGTCGTACCATCGGTGGCCGGCCGTCTGTGTCACGGAGCAGGCGTCCCAACAGCAATGACGTAGCCGGGCGACACCCTACGACGACACACGCGCAGCGCCGCGCGGGGCGAAAAGGAGCGTCAGATGCTGGACGAGATGATTGTTCGCTTCTGGGGGGTGCGCGGGAGCCACCCCGTTCCGGGGCCGCGTACCGTGCGCTACGGTGGCAACACTTCCTGCGTCGAGATCCAGGCCGGGCCGCACACGATCATCCTCGACGCCGGCACGGGGATCATCAACCTCGGGGCCGACCTGCTGCAGCGCTCGCGCGCCAACGGCAACCGGCCGGTAGTGGCCACCATCTTCTTCACCCACATGCACCACGACCACACCCAGGGGTTCCCGTTCTTCAAGCCCGCCTACCTGGGCGCCAGCACGCTCAACATCCTCGGCCCCAAGGTGTTCCAGGACGACCTCGAGCAGGCGCTGGCCAACGCCATGCTCCCACCCAGCTTCCCGATCAGCCTCGACGAGCTGGCCTCGCTCAAGATCCTGCGCAACATCAGCGAGAGCAACATCGTCCTCCTCGGGCACACCCCCACCGACGTGCAGGTGCTCAACCGCTACCACAACGAGATCGATGAGTCGCCCGACCTGGTGCGCGTCCGCACCTTCCACAGCTACGCACACCCCAAGAACGGCGTCAATATCTACCGCATCACCTGGCGCGATAAGACAGTGGTCTACGCGACCGACACCGAGGGGTATGTTGAGGGCGACCAGAAGCTGGTGGCCTTCGCGCAGGGCGCCGACCTGCTCATCCACGATGCGCAGTATCGGCTCGAGGATTACGTCAACCCAGCGGACCCAAAGCAGGGGTACGGGCACAGCACGCCGGAGATGGCGTGCGGCGTGGCGAAGCAGGCCGGCATCCGCCAGCTCGTGCTGTTCCACCACGACCCGAACTACGACGACGAGACAGTGGCGGCGATCGAGGCCGATGCGCAGCGGCACTTCCCACGCACCTGCGCCGCCTATGAGGGGATGGAGGTACGGCTCTGAAGCCACGAGCCACAAGTCGTGAGTCTTGAGCTCGAGCACCACCGACTCAAGACTCAAGGCTCAAGGCTCAAGACTCACGGCTCGAGTGGCAGCATGAAGAAGAAGGTGCTGCCGCGCCCCGGCTCGCTCTCGACCCAGATATGGCCGGCGTGCGCCTCGACCACCAGCTTGCAGAACGTGAGCCCTAGGCCGGTGCCGCCGCGCCGCTCGCCCACCTGGCCGAACTTGGCAAAGATCTTATCGCGGTCCTTTGTCGCGATCCCCACGCCCTGGTCGCTCACGGAGACCGTGATGCCGCTGCGTGCGCCGCGCACCTCGATCCCCGCGCCGTCGGTAGCGTAGGTTCGAACGAGAACCGTACTGCCGCGCCCGCTGAACTTGAGCGCGTTCGCCAGCAGGTTCTGCACCACGCGCACCACCAGCCCGACGTCGGCCTGGGCCAGCGGCAGCTCGCGCTCCAGGTCCAGCTGCACCGTGATGCGCCGCTCCTGCGCCAGCGACGCCATCTGCGAGGTGGCCTGGGCTACCAGAGCGGCAACATCACAGGGCGCCAGATCCAGCGGCATACGGCCGGCCTCGAGACGGCTAATATCCAGCAGCGTACTGATCATCTCGAGCATCTGCTGGGAGCTGCCGCTGGCGATACTGAGGACGTGCTGCTGGCTCTCGTTGAGCTGGCCGGACACGCCGCGCAGCAGCAGGTCGATCGAGGCCATCACGCTCGAGAGCGGGCTGCGCAGGTCGTGGACGATCATGTGGGTGAGGTCCTCACGCAGCTGCTCAGACTCGCGGGCCTCTGTGATATCCCGCAGCACCAGCAGCGCGCCCCCGCGCTGGCCGGCGACGTCTCCGCTGCTGATGGCCGTCAGCAGCGTCCACTCGACGAAGCGCACCGGCCCCGCGCCCTCGCGCAGCACGCCGCTCACGAAGCTCTCGCGGCCGGCGAGGATATTGTCCAGGGCGCGGCGAAGCGCCACCCAGTCCTCAGGGAGGTAGAGGGCGACGTCGTCCCAGGCCGACAGGAAGGACTCCACCGCCACGCCGCGGGTGGCCTGCGGGGCAAGACCGCAGAGCTCATGGAGGGCAGCGTTGGCGATCGCCACGCGCGCATCGGGGCCAATCAGCACGATCCCCTCGCGTGTCGAGGCCAGGATCGAAGCCATCTGATCGCGCGCGGCGCGCACGGCTGTGAACAGCTCGATGCTCTCCACCGCGCCGGCCGCCTGGGTCGCGAACAGGACCACCGTCTCGCGGTCCGGCCCATCCGGCACGTTATCGGCGTAGTAGACGCACATGCAGCCAAGGGTGTGCTGCGTGGCGCGCAGCGGCACCACCAGCACGGCACGGGCGCCCACGCTCGCGATACTGGCCGGGAGCTCGCCGAGCATCAGCTCCGGGCGACCCGTCACGAGCACGCGCCCCAGCAGCGGGCTGAGCTGCGGCGACATAGCCACCGGGGCGCCGACCTGCACTACGGCGCGGAAGATATCCCCCTCGGGGACGAACACCCCCGCTCCGAGCGCGCCGGTCATCTCGGCCACGCCGCGGGCCGTCATGCCGAAGATCTCCTCGGCGGTGCGGAGCGCTGTGTTGATCGCCATCCCCAGCGCGTTGAGGGCCGTGAGGCTCCGCAGGTTGTGCTGAAGCTGCCCGTTGGTACGCGCCAGCTCCTCGGCGCGCCGGGCCAGGGCCTGGTCTACCTCGCCGAAGCGCCGCGCGTTCTCCAGGGCGATCACAGCGTAGTCTGCCACCGCCTCGAGCAGTTTCTGGTCGTCCTCTGTGAAGAGTGCCCCGTTCCGCCGGTTCAGGACCTCGATCACGCCGCGCACACCCCCCACGCCGCGCAGCGGCGTGGCCAGCAGCGCGCGCGTGGTGTAGCCCGTGCTCCTGTCGGTCGAGTCATCGAAGCGCTCATCCTGCCGCACATCATTGCTGAAGACCGACAGGCCGGTCTCGGCGACGTACCCGGCCAACCCAACGCCGCGCGCGAGGCGCTGCCCGATGAGCTGCGAGCCGACCGGGCCGATCGTATAGGCGAAGACCAGATCGCCGCTCTCGTCGTCGGTGAGCAGCAGCGAGCCCTCCTCCACGTCGAGCAGCTCGCTCACCTGCTCCATGATCAGCGACGGGACGCGCACCGGGTCCAGCGAGGAGGTGATCGTGCGGCCGATCTGGTTGAGCACGGCCAGCTGGCGTGCCTGCCGCTCGCTCCGCTGGTACAGCCGCGCATTCTCGATCGCCGCCGCCGCCTGTGACGCCACAGTGGTGAATAGCTCGACGTGCTCCGGCGTATAGGCGTACCCCTCGCGCGGGCTCGAGCTCGACATGACGCCGATCACCTGGTCGCGGGCGATCAGCGGCACGCCGAGCCAGGCCCGGCTGCTGTTCATCATGCTGAACGGCCGTGGAGATACCCCACGGCGGCGGCACTCCTCCTGGTAGTCCGCGGTGCACAGCGGCTGGCGCTCGCGCACCACGACGCCGGAGAGCCCCACGCTCGCCGGCCAGTAGTCACCGGTCGTGAGCACCTGGCCCTCGCTCACCAGGTGGATGAGCTCGAACATATCCGACGAGCGGTGGTAGAGCGCAATGTAGAAAAACGGCGCATCGACGAGCCGCGCGGTCACGACGTAGATCGCATCGAGCAGCGCGTCCAGGTCCAGCACCCCGCCGAGCAGCTGCCCCACCTCGTTCAGTGTGCGCAGGTAGACGAGCTGGTCCTCCCGGCTCTCGGACACCTCGAGCATTGCAAGGGACGCCGCCAGCTGCGCGGCCACAGAGGCAAGGAAGGTCACATGCTCGGGCTGCCACTCGCCGCCCCCCAGGCAAACCCAGCCCTGCGTCTCCCTGCGCACCCGCAGCGGCGCGTAGCACCACGACAGCTGCTCCGCGCGGGGCTCCATGACCAGCTCGCCGCGGTCGAGCAGGGCGAGCTGCCCCGCTGAGGGCTGGCAGACAGCCTCTGCAGCCTGAGGGCCAAACACGCGGCGCATCTGCCCTCCATCCCACACGATCTGCAGGAACTGCGGCAGGAGGGCGCGCTCGAGGGCGTGCGCGCCCGCGGACGCGCCGCCTTCCACGCTGGACGCATCCCCAAGACGGACACTGAGCTGATGGTAGACCTGTAGAAGGTCGACGCCAGTTACGGCGATGTTGGCCATGTCGTCTACAGACACAGAAGGTGCTTGAAGGAAATTTTACGGGCATTTTACCAGAGATGGGGCGGGCGCGCTAGGGTGGGCCAATACGTCGAAAGTATGAAAGATTCGCTGTTTGACGGGCTATAAGCGGGTTGGTATAATCCTGGACCGGTGGCGCAGGGTGCAGCGCGCCACGTGTTGTGAAGCCGCACGTGCAGGAGAGCGATGATGGACCCATTGACCTATCTTACAACCCCCGCGGCAGGCGCGGGCGCCCCCGAGTGGGTCTTCTTCGTCGCCCAGGTGTTGGTGGTGATCAGCGGGATCTACCTGGCGTTTATGTATGCTGAGCCGCACCCCGTGCGCGGCCGAGCGGTGCGCCAGCTGGCCTACGCGCTGCTCGCGGTGGGCCTGGTGGGCGCGGTCATCGGGGCGCTCCGAATCAGCGGGGTCGCACCCTTCACTGCGCCGGTGTGGACCACGATCGCCACACTGTTCAACCTCGTGCTGATCGGCTTCGCGGTCTACTACGCCCGCTCCGTGCTCCCCACGGCCGTCGCCGCACATGACCAGGCAAACCGCACACGGTCCACGCGGTCCACACGCTCCCAGGTCGCCACCTCGGTCGACGCGGCCCGCGTCGCACGCCCAGTCGCCGAGAGCAACGGCGTGGCCCGCCCAGCCTCCCCGCCCAGCGGCCGCCGCGACTCCCGGCGCGACCGGAAGCGCAAGAGCCGGTGATACCGCGTCGTGAGCCGCACTCCGCGTAACAACGTCCATCAGGACAACAGCCGCCGCTAGAAAGCGACGGCTGTTTTTTTCCTTCGGGAAAGAAATGTCCGCTGTCCGTCGGCGCCTTCCTGCCAGGTGCGAAGACAGTGGCGCCCGAGCGCCGGCTGGCGTCTGCCCGAGACAGCACCGCACGCCAAGCATCCTTTGATGACTCTACGCCTCAAGCCTCAAGACTCAAACTCCGCCTGCTCCAGCCAGCTCCCCCAGAGCGTACGGTGGGACGCCATCACCACCACGCGGTAACCGCCCGCCGCGCCGCTCACCGGCACCTCGAGCAGCATGCGACCGCCCGGCGCGGTGACGCTGCCAAGCTCACGCCCGGCTCCGTCGCGCACATCGACGATCACCGCCACGGGGGGCGTCCCCGCGCCGTACTCCAGGCTCACATTCGCCAGGGGCCATGGCCCCGGCGCCACTGATGATACCCGGGCAGACACCACCTTGGCCGGACGCACCCGCCACAGGAACGCCGCCACAGCCGCCAGGGCAATCAGCAGTGCCAGCCACTTCCGCACCATTCATGTCCTCCGCCTCAAGTACGACCAGCCGTGGCCGAGAGTACACGGAGGACACCAAGGCCGAGTGAGCACGCCTGTATCCTCTGAGCCCTCGGTCCGCAGCAGCTCAACCGCCAGGCTGGTAGATCCCGCGGTAGGCGCTATGAAAGCCGTAGACGAGCTTGACGTAGCCGCGCGTCTCGGCGAAGTCGATCCGCTCCGCAAACAGATCTGGGTCCGTCACCGTCTCGCCACCCGCCCAGCGCCACGCGTTGCCAAGCCCACCGTTGTAGGCTGCGAGCGCGCCCGGCAGGCTCCCGCCCATGTTGTCGATCTGCTGACTGAGGTAGTAGGCGCCGAAGCGGACGCTCACCTCCGGGCGGTAGAGTTGGTCAATGTTGAACCCCTCGATACCCAGCTCCTGCGCGATCCCCTGCGCCGTGGCCGGCATCACCTGCGCCAGCCCCCGCGCACCGACCCAGGAGGTGGCCGCCGGGTTGAAATGGCTCTCCTGGCGCAGCAGCGCGTAGAGCGCCAGCGGATCGACGTCGTGCTCGCGGGCCTGCTCGGCAACGATCGTGCGGTAGGGCGTGGGGAAGATCAGCCGCCGCACCGCCGCGGGCGCCACCCCCGCCTCCCGCTCTCCCGCCAGGGTCGCCAGCCGCTCGGCCGCGTTGAGCGCCACATACGTGAGGCCGTGCTCGTGCGACAGGCGCGCCAGCATATACAGCCGTGCCGGGTCCTCGCGCCACGCCCCTAGCGGCGCGCGGAGCTCGCCGATCGCCTCGGACACCAGGCCCGCGTTTGCCAGAGCCAGACCTCGCACGACGGCGGGGTCCCGCGCGGGGTCCTGCTCCCCACCGGGGGCGAGGCTCTCGGGCGTGGTGCCGCTCCAGCTCGCCAGCCAGACCTCCGCCTCGCGCCACTCGGCGGCGGCGATGGGAGCGCCGAGCGGGACTGCGCCCCCGGGCGTCTCCCCGAGCAGCTCGCGCGCGCGGGCGGCGTAGAACGAGTCGGGGTCTGCGGCGCGGGCTGCGGCCAGCAAGTCGGCGGGGAGGGATACGTCTACCGCACCGCTGGTCGCGGCCCGCGCCATCCAGTAGGAGGCCTGGGCCGCAATAGTGCCGGAGGCGGTATCGCGCAGCTCGTCCCAGATGGCGGACGCCTCGCCGTAGCGGGCCGCCTCATAGAAGTACATGCCCGCCAGGAAATGCGCTCGCTGGGCGTTGGGTGCCGTCGGGTAGCGCCGGACGTAGTCGAGCCGCTGCAGTGCCGCGCCCTCCGCATCACCCTGCCGCTCGAGCAAGATCACCACGCGCGCGAGCGCCTCGGGTGCCCGCGGGTCGTCGGGGTAGGCGGTCGCGAACTCGCGGTAGCCGGCGATGGCACGGCCGACATCGCCGCTCTGCCCAACCGTCTGCACCCAGTCGAGCTGAGCCTGCCGGCCGGTGTCGCTCGCAGGGTCGGCGGCGCTCAGCGCGGCGAGCTCGGCGAGCGCGGCCTCGTAGGCTCCGGTCGCCCGCAGCGCCAGCGCGCGCTCACGGCGCTGCGCCGGGTCCTCCCCCGCGGCGAGGGCGGTGTCGAACTGCGCGATGGCCTCGGGCCAGCGCTCGTGGGCCGTATAGACGCGTGCAGCGGTGGCCGGCGGAAGCGCGCCCGCCGGGTCGGCCAGGAGCTGCGCCACGGCCTCGAGCGCCTCGGGGGCGCCGGGGGCCTCAGCCGCCGCCGCGCGCAGCCACTCGCGCGCCTGGTCAACCTCCCCATGGTCGCGGGCCACTCCTGCCGCGGCGACCATCACGCGCGCCCGGTAGGGCGGCTGTTCGGCGAGGTCCAGCAGCGAGCTGTAGAGCTCGAGCGCCCGCGCGGGCTCCCCGAGCTCCAGGCGCGCGGCGATCGCCCGCTCGTAGGCACCGGCCCGCTCAATGGGCGGAAGGTCGCTCGTGGCCACCGCCTCGTATGCCATGGCAGCCTCAAAGAGCTGCCCGAGAGTCTGCTGGGCGGCGGCCTGGCGCAGGCGCGCGTAGGGCTCGATCGGCGTGCCGAGAGCGCGGTAGCGCTCGTAGACCGCCGTGGCCTCTGCCCAGGCGCCGGCCTCCTCGAAGGCACGCGCCGCCACGAACAAAGCGCGGGCGTGCAGCTCGTCCTCCGGGGCACTCTCGGCCAGCGGCCGCGCGGTCTCAAGCGCCTCGTCCCAGCGCCCGAGCCGCCCGAGAGCTTCCGCCAGATGCAGCCGCGCAGGGCGCGCATCTGAGCCGGAGGGATCCGCAGCCAGCACGGCCGCGAAAGCCTCGGCGGCGGCGCGGTCATCGGCGGCGGCGCGAAGAGCCAGAGCCTCTTCGAGCGACGGGACCCGTGGAGTGGCCGGTGGGGCCTGGGTGGATGTGGCGTCGGACGGCGAGCTGCCAGCGGGCGACGGGCGCGGCGCGAAGTCGACGGTGTCGCAGGCGGCAAGGGCGAGGATCAGGATGAGGGCAGCAAGCCGAGGTCGGCATCGAGGTCGTTTCGACATGCGCGGCATTGTACCACGCGCCCGCGTGGGCCGGCGCACCTATTTGACGCCGCGCCCCCACTCCGCTATTCTGTGCCGCCATTCACATACCGGCGCCCGTGCCCGCGGGAGCACCAGCCACCCGCAGCAGGCGCTGCCGACAACCAGCGCCTCCAGAGCAAGAGCAACTCGCATGATCACCACCTACCAGCAGGCGCTCGACTACCTCTACTCCTTCATCGCCGGCGAGCGTCAGACCCCGCGCCCCCCGCCCGAGCTCAACCTCACGCGGACCGCGGCTCTGCTCAGCGCCATGGGCGAGCCGCAGCGCGCCTTCCCGAGCGTCATCGTGGCAGGGACCAAGGGCAAGGGCTCGACCTGCGCCATGATCGAGGCGATGGCGCGTGAGTCTGGCCTGCGCGTGGGCCTGTGGACCTCGCCGCACCTGCACAGCTACCGGGAGCGTATCCAGGTGCACCGTCGCCTGATCGCGCAGGGTGAGCTCGTCCGGCTGGTGGAGCTGGCGCGCCCGCACGTGGACGATGTGACACGCGCGACGGGCGGCGCGCCGGTGACGTTCGCGATCGGGTTTGCGGTCGCGATGCGCTACTTCGCAGAGGTGGGGGTGGACCTGGCGGTGCTCGAGGTCGGGCTGGGCGGGCGCTACGACAGCGCCAACGTCGTCGCGCCAATTCTATCGGTCATCACATCGATCAGCTACGACCACCTGGACATCCTGGGCGACACGCTCACGCAGATCGCCTGGCAGAAGGCCGGCGTTATGAAGCGAGGCGTCCCAACGGCGACCCTCCGGCAGGATCCTGAGGCCATGCGTGTGCTCGAGGCGTACGCCGCTGAGGTGGGGGCGGAGCTGCACGTGGTGAGAGACGAGGCGGATCGCCAGCCATCGGCCACCGACCGCCAGGGGATGGTGCCGGCGGGAGGAGCCAGTGTAGCCGAGCCGCACGGGGACACAGCAGTTGATCTCGCCTCGTTACACCTCGGTCTTGCCGGCTCCTACCAGCGCGACAACGCTCTGCTGAGCCTGGGCGCGGCGCGGCTGCTGCGGCGCTCGCTCGCGCTCACCGACGCGGGGATCGCGTCGGGGCTGGCGAACGTGCGCTGGCCGGGCCGCATGGAGGTGGTAGGCGGCGAGCCGCCGGTGGTGGTGGACGGCGCGCACAACGGTGACTCGGCGCGCCGGCTGCTCGAGTCGCTCGGCGAGCTCTTCCCCGGGCGCAGGCTCGTGCTCGTGTTCGG
>JBDLTZ010000100.1:0-68753 GCA_039805565.1 Chloroflexota bacterium
CGAGAAACAGCCCGATGAGGATGCCGATCGTGAGCGGCACGACAGCGGGCGCGAGCTGAGGCGTGGCTACCGTGAGCCCCTCGACGGCGCTGAGGACCGAGATCGCCGGGGTGATGATACCGTCGCCGTAGAGCAGCGCGGCACCGAACACGCCGAGCAGCACCAGCGGCCGGCGCGGGCTGGGGGCCAACGGCCGGATGGGCGTGGCGAGCGCCGTGAGCGACAGAATGCCACCCTCGCCACGGTTGTCGGCGCGCAGGACAAAGCCCACGTACTTGACCGTGATCACGATGATCAGCGACCAGAAGACGAGCGAGAGGATACCGTAGATGTTGGTGGGCGTCGGCTCGATGGCGTGGGCGCCGTGGAAGCTCTCGCGCAGGGCGTAGAGCGGCGAGGTACCGATGTCGCCGTAGACCACGCCGAGCGCGGTGAGGGCGAGCAGCGCGAGGTAGCGCCCCGTCGGGCGCACGTGGCCGTGGCCTATGTGTCCGGGGTTCTCGGCCACCGCTGGGGTGGGCACCGAGGGCGCGGCGTCACCCGGCACCGCGTCCGGCGCGGGTGTGGTATCTGAGCGCAAAGAGGTACTCCGCTCAACAAGAGCATCACGTCTATTCTAGCGGGCAAGAGTTCTCACGAGTAGCGGTCCTGCATGCGGCGCTGGAGCTCGCCGATGGTCTCCGCGCCCCTGTCGTTCTCGCTCTCGCCCTTCGACTGCTCCGCCGCCTCATCGGCCTCCTCGGCCGCGCGCGCCGCGGAAGGGATCTCACGACTGAAGACACTGCTGAGCTGCCGCTGGATCTGCGCCGTGCTGCCACCGCGCAGCACGTACACCGGCACCCCGCGCGCCTCGGCGCGCTGCACCCAGGGCACATCACGCTGGTAGTACTGCCGCAGAGTCATCACCATGGTGGCCTGTGCGAGCTCACGCTCGACGGTGGCCGGCACGCCGAGCTCATCGATCGCCTCCATGAGCCGATCGGAGCGCACCCCGACGGGGAAGATGCGCTGGGCGCCGAGCGGGATCGCCGCCCGGCGCTGGAGGGCCGGCGCCGATGGCCGTGCCGCGGGGCCATCACTCACCTGGATCTGGCCGTCGGCGTCCTTGTTACGCTGCTCGGGGCGCGGAGGCTCGCCGCGCAGCATCGAGTCGACCGCCTCGGCCACGTCGCTGTAGACACACACCGTATCCCAGGACTGGATCTCCACCAGGATGTCGAAGGTGGGCGGGGCCTTGCGCTCGAGCACCGTCTTCTGGGTCCCGCGGCGGCGCGCCTCCTCGTCGCCCAGGGTCACGGCCTGGATGCCGCCGATCAGGTCCGAGAGGGTCGGGTTCGAGAGCAGGTTCTCGAGCGTCTGGCCGTGGGCGGTGCCGATCAGCTGGACGCCGCGCTCGGCGATCGTGCGGGCGGCCAGTGCCTCGAGCTCGGTACCGATCTCGTCGATGACGATCACCTCGGGCATGTGGTTCTCAACCGCCTCGATCATCACGCCGTGCTGCTCGGCCGGGCGGGGCACCTGCATGCGGCGGGCGCGGCCGATCGCCGGGTGAGGGATGTCGCCGTCGCCGGCGATCTCGTTCGAGGTGTCCACGATCACCACGCGCTTGCGGAGCTCGTCGGCCACCACCCGGGCCGCCTCGCGCAGCAGGGTGGTCTTGCCCACGCCGGGACGGCCGAGGAGCAGGACGCTCTTGCCGGACTCGAGCAGGTCGCGGATGATCGTGATCGTGCCGTTGATCGCGCGGCCGACGCGGCAGGTGAGGCCGACGACGGCGCCCGCGCGGTTGCGCATCGCTGAGATGCGGTGCAGGGTGCGCGGGATGCCGGCGCGGTTGTCCTCGCCAAAGGCCCCGACGCGGTGTGTGACGTAGTCCAGGTCCTCGCGCGTGACCTCGCGCTCGCTGAGGAACTCGGCCGAGTCGCGGTAGCGGGCCTCGGGGCGCCGCCCGAGGTCCAGCACCAGCTCCAGCAGGCTATCGACGTTCGAGCCGGCCACCGGCACGGCGGCACGGAGATCGGGGGGCAGCGTCTCAAGGAGGAGCTCAGCCTCATTGGCCACCTGGTGTGCTTCCGTCATAGTCAGCCCCCTGTTCTGGCTCGTCCCGCATACTCTCCGCTGCGGCGCAGATAGCAATCAGTGTACCAGCTTTCGCGTCACTGTGGGTGGCGTCGTACTGCGCTGTAGCGCCCCTTCCTGGTCGCCCCCCCGCCGTTCAGAAGCGCCGCGCCACCCTGGCCGCCCAGGCGCGTTCCACGGGGCAATCGCGCGCCGCCGTCCACTGGTACGACGTCACCCCGGGGGCGTGGATCACCTGGGACGAGGCCCGCGGCCGCTGTGACTCCTCGCTCAACGGCGGGCGCGGCGCGCCGGTGGTGAGCTTCGCAGTGACCCGGCGGCGGCTACTGCTCGAGGTGGTGCGGGCGGCCGAGGTGCCGCAGGCGCACCAGGCGATGTGGGAGAACCGCCACGCCGGGGCCACCTACGTGGTGAACTACGCGCTGCCGCGCCCCGGCCTCAAGAGCAAGGGCAAGCTGTACGAGGCATGGGCGAGCGCCGAATAGCCGCCAGCCAGTTGTCAGTAGCCGAGGCGATGTGAAAGTTTGGTATGATAGGTGCACACGTATGTGCCTCAACACGACACTGATGACCGACGACTGACGACTGGCTACTGAAATCTATGTTCAACAAAGTGCTCATCGCCAACCGCGGCGAGATCGCCGTCCGCATCGTGCGCGCCTGCCACGAGCTCGGGATCCGCGCGGTTGTGGCCTACTCTGAGGCAGACCGCTACTCGCTTGCGGTGCGCACTGCTGACGAGGCGGTCTGCATCGGCCCGGCGGCCTCCTCCCGCTCGTACCTGAACCCGTCGGCGCTGATCAGCGCGGCCCTGATCAGCGGATGCGACGCCGTCCACCCCGGCTACGGCTTCCTGTCCGAGAACGCGTACTTCGCCGAGATCTGCGCGCAGTACCAGCTCCAGTTCATCGGCCCCAGTGCCGAGGCCATCCGCCTCATGGGCGACAAAGCCGTGGGGCGCCTGACAATGCGCGCGGCCGGCGTGCCGACGGTGCCCGGCTCCGAGGGCGAGCTCCGCAACATAGACGAGGCGCTGGAGGTAGCGCGGCAGATCGGCTACCCGGTGCTGCTCAAGCCCTCGGGCGGCGGCGGCGGGCGCGGCATGCGCGTGGCCAACGACGAAACCGAGCTTGCGAAGGCCTACCCGACGGCGCGCGCCGAGGCTGAGGCGGCCTTCGGCAACGGCGCCCTGCTGCTGGAGAAATACCTGCCGCACGTCCGGCACGTCGAGATCCAAGTGCTGGGCGACCGCTACGGCCACGCCATCCACCTCGGCGAGCGCGACTGCTCCTCGCAGCGGCGGCACCAGAAGATCATCGAGGAGGCTCCCTCGCCGGCTGTGTCGCCAGAGCTGCGCGAGCGCATGGGGGCGGCAGCGCTGGCCGGCGTGCGGGCGATCGGCTACGAGAACGCCGGCACGATGGAGTTCCTGCTCGACCCCAACGGGAACTACTACTTCATCGAGATGAACACCCGCATCCAGGTCGAGCACCCGGTCACCGAGATGGTCACCGGGCTGGACCTGGTGAAGTGGCAGCTGCGGATCGCGGCGGGCGAGCCGCTGACTGTGCAGCAGAGCGACGTGGTGCTGCGCGGGCACGCGATCGAGGCGCGCATCAACGCCGAGGACCCCGAGCGGGACTTCATGCCGGCCTCGGGCGAGGTGGAGTACTACCTGCCCCCCGGCGGCCCCGGCGTGCGCGTCGAGTCACACCTGTACTCGGGCTACACGCCCCCCGGAGCCTACGACTCGCTGCTGGCCAAGCTGATCTGCTGGGGCCAGGACCGCGACGAGGCGCTGGGGCGCATGCGGCGCGCGCTCCAGGAGTACGTGATCACCGGCATCAAGACGAGCATCCCGTTCACGCAGATCATGCTGGACGACGCGCCGTTCCGTGAGGGGAACATCTCCACCCGCTACGTGCCCGAGCTGGTCCACCGGATCAAGGCGAGCAAGCTCGAGTAGGCGCTCCGGCCGCGCGCCTCCGCCGGCTGAGGGGGTGCGCGCGGCGCGGGGCGATCCGTGCGAGCTGATGTGCATCCGAAACGATCCGAGATCGGTAGAACCAGGAGTACATCAACGCGCGTGGCCTCGCCCCGCGCCACCAGCCAGAGAAGAGCGTCACTCATGCCCAAGCAGATCGCCCCCGACGTCCAGTGGTCCCTCCTGCTCACACACGCCCGCGCGACCGTCCCCGAGGCCTTCGGCTCCGACGGCCAGCCGCTCAACCTGATCGCGGGCGACTGGGGACACCCCGGCCAC
Source organism: Chloroflexota bacterium (assembly GCA_039805565.1). GTDB lineage: Bacteria > Chloroflexota > Chloroflexia > Chloroflexales > Roseiflexaceae > CALJIC01. Next base: position 4,343 of record JBDLTZ010000100.1, read on the forward strand.
CGCAAGCCCTTCCTCTCCCCGGTGGACGGCACCCCACTCTCCGCCTACCCGATGATCGACCTGGAGACCGCGCGCCACGCGGTGCAGTTCGCGGCCTCTGAGCACGCGGCCTGGGCAGCGACCGACCTCGACGAGCGCCGGCGGCGCGTGTCGGACTGCCTGGCGCTGCTGGCTGAGCACCGCGAGCTGATCGGCCGCCTGCTGATCTGGGAGATCGGCAAGCCCTACGCTCAGGCCATGACCGACGTGGACCGCTGCATCAGCGGCGTCGAGTGGTACGTGCAGGAGATCGAGCCGATGATGCGCGGCCGCACGCCCCTCGGCCTGATCTCGAACATCGCCTCCTGGAACTACCCACTCTCGGTGCTGGTCCACGCCGTGCTGGTACAGTGTCTGGCCGGTAACCCGGTGATCGCCAAGACCCCGAGCGACGGCGGCCTGGTGGCGCTCACGGTCTCCATGGCCCTGGCGCGGCGCTGCGGCCTGCCGGTGTCGCTAGTGAGTGGCTCGGGCGGGGCGCTCTCCGAGGCGCTGGTGCGCGGGCCCGATGTGGCCTGCCTGGCCTTCGTGGGCGGCAAGAGCAACGGGCGCGATATCGCGGCGAGCCTGTACGACCGCGAGAAGCGCTACATGCTGGAGATGGAGGGCGTGAACGCCTACGGGATCTGGCAGTTCAGCGACTGGGACGGGCTGGCGAAGCAGATCAAGAAGGGCTTCGACTACGGCAAGCAGCGCTGCACGGCCTACATCCGCTTCGTGGTGCAGCGGCAGCTCTTCCCGCAGTTCCTCGAGATGTACCTGCCGGTGCTCAAGAGCCTGCGCTACGGCAACCCGACGCTGGTGGACGAGCCGGGCCAGCCGCTGCCGACGCTCGACTTCGGGCCGGTGATCAACGCCAAAAAGGTCGAAGAGCTGCGGGTGATGTACTCCGAGGCAGTGGGGGCGGGTGCGGTCAGCCTGTACGAGGGCCGCCTGGATGAAGCGCTGGTGCTGCCGAACCAGGACGTTTCGGCCTACATGCCGCCCGCCGCACTGCTGAACGTGCCGCGCAACTGCCGGCTGCACCACAACGAGCCGTTCGGGCCGATCGATACGATCGTGGTGGTGGACCGCATCGAGGAGCTCGTCAGCGAGATGAACATCTCGAACGGGTCGCTGGTGGCCTCGGTGGCCTGCGACAGCGACCGTCTGGGGCAGCAGATCGCCTCGGAGCTGCGCGCGTTCAAGGTGGGGGTCAACGGGGTGCGCTCGCGCGGCGACCGCGAGGAGATCTTCGGCGGCATCGGGGCCTCGTGGCGCGGCTGCTTCGTGGGCGGCAAGTACCTGGTGGATGCGGTCACGGTGGGGGCGCCCGGCGAGCGGCTGCACGGGAACTTCCCTGACTACACGCTGCTGCCGGAGCGGCGGTAGGGGGTGCGCTGAGCGACGTCCTTGGCCGCTGCGCGGCGTCTTTGGTCGCTGCGCGGCGTCTTTGGCCGCTGCGCGCGGCCGGCGGCAGGGGGCGGGCCGCTGCCCCCTGCACCCCCCGGCCGGGGCCGTTGGCCCCTGGACCCCAAAGGGGAGCAGTACGAGACCGATATCGGCCGGCACGATAGATGAGCTCGCTGGGGCAGAAGATCTGCTTCTGCTACGACTGGGCAAGCTCGGATGGGGCACGCCGTAGCCAGTGCGGGAATTGCTGGTCGTCGGTCTGGTAGAGCCTCCCTTGCGGGGGAGGTCGGGAGGGGGCGCAAGCGCCCCTCCGGCGGGGAGGAGCGCGAGGAGGGCCGGAGCCCTCACTCGCCCACACGCACATCGCCTGCTGAAGGCGTAGCTGAGGAGCGCGAGGAGGGCCGCAGCCCTCCCTCGCGCACAGCAGACCAAAGGAGAACGCCTATGGCAGCCCAGCTGCCGCCCACATTCCGGGCCCTCGTCGTAGACCAGCGCGACGGGGCGTATGGCGCCGAGATCACAGATGTACCGACTGAGGCGCTACCCGCCGGCGACGTGCTCGTGTCCGTCGCCTTCTCCAGCCTCAACTACAAGGACGGCCTGTGCGTCACCGGGAAAGGTAAAGTGGCGCGCTCCCTGCCGATGATCCCCGGGATCGACCTGGCCGGCACCGTGATCGAGTCGAAGTCCCCGCTGTACCGACCCGGCAACGCGGTGCTGGTCACTGGCTGGGGCATCGGCGAGCGCCACTGGGGCGGCTACGCCACCCTCGCCCGCGTGCGCCCGGAGTGGCTCGTGCCTCTGCCGGACGGGCTGAGTCTGAGACAGGCCATGGGGATGGGGACGGCCGGCTTCACGGCGGCCCTGGCGGTCATGGCCCTCGAGGACGCCGGCGTCCGACCCGGCGAGCGCGAGGTGCTCGTCACCGGGGCCACCGGCGGCGTCGGGAGCGTGGCCGTGGCCATGCTCGCGCGCCTCGGCTACAACGTCACCGCCTCCACGGGGCGCCCCGAGCACCACGCGTACCTACGGTCCCTCGGCGCGCAGCAGATCGTGGACCGCGCCGAGCTCACGCAGCCCGGCCGCCCGCTGGAGAGTGAGCGATGGGCCGGCGCCGTGGACACCGTAGGCGGTGATACGCTGGCAGGTATCATCCGATCGGCGGCCTACTACGGCACGATCGCCGCCTGCGGCAACGCCGGGGGCGCGGCGCTCAGCACCACCGTTTTCCCCTTTATCCTGCGGGGGGTGCGCCTGATTGGGATCGAGTCCGTGATGTGCCCGGCCGAGCGCCGCCGCGCGGCATGGAGCCGCCTTGCCCGCGACCTGCCGCGCGATCTCCTCGACAACATGATCCAATCCGTACGGCTGGAGGATGTGCCGCGCGTCAGCGAGGAGATCGTCGCCGGGCAGGTGCGCGGCCGCATCGTCGTCGAGCTGTAGGGCTACGGGCAGGTCTCGCGGTAGCGGACGCCCGGCAGGTAGCGCTCCCACTCCGCGGCGGTCATGCTCCGCCCGGCCACCGCGCACGCGAGCCCAAGCAGCTCCCCCTGGTCGGCCGGGAGCTGCGCCTCCTGCGGCAGCGGGCGGGCCAGCTCCCACACGCGCGCCGTGCCGTCGCCGCTGCCGGTGACCGCCACCGGGCTACCCTCGGCGCTGATCGCCGCCGCGTTCACCGACCCCTCGTGGCCGCGCAGCAGGAGCGCCTGAGTCCCGGGGTCCTGCAGCGAGAGATCCCACAGCCGCGCCGTGTTGTCCTGGCTGGCGGTGAGCAGCCGGAGGCTGTCCGGCGCGAAGGCCAGCGCGGTGATTGCCCCGGTGTGACCGCGCAGCTCAGAGACCGCTGCGGCACTCTGGCCCCCCTCGACCTGCCACAGCCGCACCGTACCGTCGCGGGTGCCGTAGGCGATCCGGCTGCTGTCCGGGCTCACCGCCACCGTTGTGATGCCGTTGCCGCGCCCGCGCAGGATCTCCGGCCTGGTGCTGACGAAGCGGCCGTCGGCAATCTGCCACAGGTGCGCATCACCGTCCACGCTGCCAGTTACGAACCAGCGCCCGTTCGGCGCGATCGCCGCCGTGGTCAGAGCGCCGCGCGGGTCGCTTGTGGTGAACGCACTGCCGGGATCGCTCAGGCGCCACAGCCGGCTCACCCCATCCGCTCCACCAGCCACGATCTGCTGTCCATCTGCACTCAGGGCTACCGCGCGCAGCGGGCTACGCCTGGAGCGCGGAGCCAGCACAGCCGGCGCGGCCGTGCCCTGGGTGCTCCAGACGCGCACGGTGCCGTCCTCGCTGGAGGTGGCTACGAAGCGGCCGTCGGCGCTCATGTCCATGTCCGTCACCGCGCCTCCGTGACCCGTGAGCTCGCGCGGCGCGGCCCCCGCGCCACGCAGGTCCCACAGGCGCGGAGTATCAGCATCCTCGCCCGCGGTGGCCAGCCAGCGGCCGTCAGGACTCAGCTCCAACATTGTCACGGGGGCTGGGGCCGAGAGGCTCTGGCTGGGGGCGCCCGACGCGGCAAGGTCCCACACCAGCACCGCCCCGTCCTCGGCCCCCGTCACCAGGGTGGCGCCATCACGCGAGACGGCGAGCGCCCGAATGGGGCCACTTGGCGCCACCAGGCCCTGCCCGCCAACGCGCGCAAGCTGGCCGCGCAGGGTGTCGTCGGCGATCGTGTCGAGCGGTGGGTCGGTCTGGCGGGCCACGTTGACCCCCTCGGAGGCCAGGAGCAGGCTGAGCTGCGGCTGCTGCTCAAAGACCGCCTGGGCCTCGGCGGCGAGCCGGCCGGAGGTGGCGGCGCGCTCGCCCTGGGTAGCGCGTGCGCGCTCGGCGACCGCCGTCGCCTGGTTGGCGATCGCCAGGGCCTCGCTGGTGGCGGCGGCGCGGGCGCTCTCACGGGAGCCAGCCTCGGCCGTCTGCAGCTCGACCGACTGCGCCTGGCTGGTCTGGGCGGCGGCCACGGCCGTGAACTGGGCCTCCGACGCCGCGGCGCGCTCGCGGTCGGCCACCTGGCGCTGCTGGTCCGCGGTGAAGGCCTGCTGGATCGCCAGGATCGAGAAGGCGATCGCCACGCCGCAGGCCACAGCCAGCGCCACAGCCAGAGCTCTGGCGCGTAGGGCCGCCCCGCGCTGGGTATCAGCCAGCTTCTCGGCCTGCTCGGCCTGGACCTGCGCGGCCCGGGCGAGCTGCTCGGCCTGGGCCTTCTGCACGCTCAGCGCCTCTGCCAGCTGGCGGTTCTGCTCGGCCTGGATCCAGCGTGACTCGGCCAGCTCCCGGGCCTGGCGCAGCTCACGCTGCTCGGCCTCGCGCCGCTGCCGCTCGGCCTCCTCGATGGCGGCGGCGCTCGCGTGCGTCAGCTCCGCCAGGGCCGGGGCATATCCCAGGTAGGCAGCCTCGGCGCTCACCAACCAGCGCTCAGCCTCCACGAGCTGGCTCTCGTCCAGCAGCCCCGCGCTGCCCCGCCCGAGCCGCACCCACTCGGCGGCCTTCGCCTCCAGCCGCCGCCTGGTCGCCACGGCTGAGCGCTCGTCCTCCAGCCACTGCACCAGCGTCGGCCAGTTCCGCACCAGCGCCTCGTGCGCCAGCTCCACCTGAGCCAACGAGAGCGTGTCGCCCTCGGTCAGGCGCAGCAGCCGCGCCTGGACAAGCTTCTCCAGCACGCGGTCCACCCGGTCGCGCGCCTCGCCCCCCTGGTAGAGCACATCGCGGCGCACAGGGTTGCTGGTGATCTCGAGGCCCTCGCCAGGACGCACGATCCGCAGCAGGATGCGGCGCGCAGTGACCTGGTCCTCGGGCAACAGGCTGTTGTAGAAAGCGTCGGCACTGCGCGCGAGGGCCAGCCGCCCGCCGCCCACGCGCCGGTAGGATTCCCAGGTGACGCGGTTGCGGTCGCGCTGCTCCCAGAGCTTGAGCAGGGTGAACTGGAGCAGCGGCAGCGCGGCCGGCTCGCCGAGCATGTCGTGCAGCAGGGCATCTACCACGCCCGGCTCGAACTTCAGGCCCACGAGCTCGGCCGGCTTCTCGATCGCCTCGCGCAGTTCGCTGGCGTTGAGCGGCATGAGCTGGACGCGGGTCCGCTCGAACCAGGCCTGGAGCGCCGGCGAGGTAGCGATGAAGCTCTCGAAGTCGCTCCGCATCGTGAGGACGATGAGGTGACGCGAGCCGTTCGGCTCCAGCAGCGCGAGCAGCCCATCCACGAAGGCCTGGCGAGCGCCCTCGTCCTCGCAGAGCGTGTAGAGCTCCTCGAACTGGTCGATGAACAGCACTGCCGGGGCGCCGCCGGTCTCGTCGAGCGCCCGCAGGAGCCAGGCCGGGTCCTCGCGCAGCCGGCGGGCGATGGCGGCGCTCTCCTCGGCAGGCTGGGACGAGGCCGCCGGGCTGGGGCTCTCGGCAGGCAGTCGGATCCCGAGCCGGCGCCGGAGCTGGCGGGCGAGGCTAAGGAGCGGCTCGGGTCCGGGGGTAAACGGCGGGACGTAGCGCCACTCGGCGCTTCCGAGCAGGGCGCCGTCCTTGAGCGCGGGGAGCAGACCGGCACGGATGACGGAGGACTTACCGCTACCCGAGGGCCCGACGAGCGCAAGCAGCGGCTGAGACTCGAGCTTCTGTACCAGCCACTCGACCAGGCGGCGTCGGCCGTAGAAGGTATTCTGGTCGCGCTCGTTGAACGGGTCGAGCCCGAGGTAGGGGCAGGCATCGTCCGGGATCTCGGGCGCCTCGTTGGGGTCGAACTCCTCGAGCGTTGAGTCGGGCGGCTCGTAGCCGGCGCGGATCAGAATCGTGGACCAGTAGTCGAGCAGGCTCTGCGCCGCATCGCGCTCGCTGTCGTCGTCCAGGATAGCGCCCGCGGCCGTCCCGCGCTTGATCAAGTCCGCCGCGCGGGCGCAGAGCTCGGGCGTGTACCCCTCGCGCTGCGCCCGCTTCAGCAGGTCGGCGTGTGCGGCGCGCAGCGCGGCCAGCGAGGGGAATGGGTGCGGGGCAGCTCCGGCGGCTGGCTCCGCAGCCGATAGGCCGAGCGGTGGGACAGATCTATCGGTCTCGCTCATCGGCAGAGCCTCTCGCTGTCAGGAGGTCAGGAGCCGCAGCACAGCCGCGAGCGGCTCGCCGACCTTGCGCAGGTCGTCGGTCATCTTCTTCAGCTCGATGTCCACCCGGTAGAAGCGGTCGCCGGCCTGGCGGCGGAACCGGCGGAAGAAGTGACGCGTTTTGGCAGCGTCGGAGGCGGCGAGCGCCGCGTCGAGCTTGGCCGCGTCGGCCCGGAGCGCGCTCGTCCAGGTCTCCTCGATGCCTGTGTACAGCGGCGCGGCGAGGTCGCGCAGGTCCTCCCAGGAGAGCTCGAGCTCGCTGAGGTCGGCGTCGAGCGTGGCCTCGATCCGCCGCATCTCCAGGTCCACCGCCTGCCACGAGTCGTGCTCGCCCACCAGGGCGCCGAGCCGCACGCTCAGCCCGGCGAGGGCCACCACGCCCATCTCGAACTGGGCGACTTTGTCGGCGTCGAGCCGCAGCGAGGGCAGCCGCTCGCGCACGCGGGTGAGGCCGTGGGCCAGCGCCCCGAGGCGCAGCGAGCGGGCGGCAGCGTTGAGGCGGGCGTTGACCTGGGCCGGCTGGATGGTGAGCACGCGGTTCAGCAGCCGCACGCCCTTCTTCAGCTGGCGCAGATCGAGCGTCTCGATCGCCCCTCCCAGGTCCGCGCGTGCAACCCCCAGATCCCACACCCAGGCCGTCTCGCCGGTGGCAAGGGTGGCGCGCCCCGCCACGCGCTCGAGCTGGTCCACGATCCCCTGGAGCGTGATCTCGTAGTTGCTCAGGTTCTCCCAGGCGCCCTCGTCGTCGGGCAGGCGGCGCACCTCCTGGACGATCGGGCTGTAGCAGTGGAACTGGAGCGAGTGCAGCTGATCGTGGATATCCTTGTAGTCCGCCATCAGCGCGATCTGCTCGCTGGCCGCCAGGAAGTCGGCGCGGAAGGCGATGACGTCCTCGCGCACGTCGTCGGCGGTGGCGATCAGGTCGCCGAGCGCGACGAGGCCGCTGCCGATCGAGTGGCTGCTCGCCGCCTGCACCGGGGGCGGCGTGGGCAGCAGGGGCGCGGCAGGGGCGGGCGGCTCGAAGAGGCGGCCGTCGGGGGCGCGGGTGTAGATGACCGGGATCCCCCAGTCGGGCCGGCGCAGCCCGGTGACGTTCATCACGGCGCGACGACCCTCGGTGACGCAGGCGTCGATCGGTAGGGCCTCAGCGAGCACACGGTAGAACTCGGCGGCGAAGGCGCGGGTGGCCTCCTCAGGCACCTGGAACTGCATCGCTACCACCGCGGGCACCTGGGCGCGGATGAGCGCGGGGGCCACGGCGCGGAAGGAGTCGGTGGCGAGCTCGCCGCTGCCGCAGGCGTCGAGGACCACCAGGCGCAGGCCGCTGCGGTTGAGCATGACGTTGAGCTGGAGCGCGCTCACCGGCTCAGCCTCGCCGAACACATCCTCGAACAGCAGCGTCCCGCCGGCGTCACCTGAGGCACCGTGGCCGACGAAGTGCCAGATGTGGAACCCCTCGCGCAGCAGCCGCTGGAGCTTGGCGGTGGTCAGGTGCGGCTCGACGGTCACCTCGACGAGGCCGGGGCGTGTGGCGAGCGCCTCCTGGACGGCCGCCAGCTCGCGCTCGACCTCGGCTGGCGGCGGGGTCTGCGCGGCGCTGAGCAGCACCTTGAGCGGCAGGGGCGCAGCGAGCGAGGGGATGCGGTCCTGCTGCGGCAGGTAGCGCACCACCGGGGCGTCGAGCAGCGCGAGCGGCCCCTGGTCCGGGTCGTAGAGGAACTCCCACGGCATGGCGTGAACGCCGGCCTCGGCGGGGGGGGCGGTGAGGCGGAGGCGCAGCCCCTGGTCCGGGCCGAGGATGCCCTGGCTACGGGTGTACACGTCCTTGGTAGGCCCGGCGAAGACGGCGAGGAAGAGCTCCCGGCCGATCTGCACGAGCGCCGCCTCATCAGTGTCTAGCCGCCGCAGCCGCCCGAGCAGCACCGCAAAGTCCTCCCCGCGGGGAAGCGTAAGGTAATCGCTGGCCTCGCCGCCCGGGCCGCGCACCGTAAGGGCGTAGCGTCCGGCGTCGAGCGCGCCGATGGCGATCTCGAAATCGAGGTACGATTTCATGCGGTGAGCGTGTCAAGTGAGTGCGGTGATGATACGCTCAGTATAGCATGGTGGTGCGACGAGGTGAAGGGTCGACGAGTGCTGAGGGCCGAAGACCGTGAGCGCCCTGTAGTGAGTCACCCCCTCTCCCTGTCGTGGGAGAGGGGGCAGTGGCCGCTACTCGTCGTCCGCGTCGCCCACGCGCTCGGGGTTGGTGTCGCGGCCGATCAGCCGGTTCCAGAGCTGGTAGTCCACCTCGCTCTTGGGAATATACAGGTTCCCCTCACCGGCCGTCTGGTCGCCACGGGCCGTGAACTCGCGCAGCTGCGGGTCCTGGAAATCCACGTAGGTGGCGCCCTGCTGGAGCCGCTCGCCGGTAGGCACGATCGGGATGCGCTTCAGCTCGTCGTCGGTGAAGCCAGGGATCTGGCGGTGCATCCCCTTGTGCTCGTAGGCGTTGCGCGTGCGCTGGTCGGTGCGCTCGCCGTGGTGGCCGATGTTCTGGCCGGCGCGCGGGTCGGGGTTCAGGTCGCGCCGCCACTCCTCGGGGTGCTGCTCGCCCGGCGTATGCTGTTTCTCGGTCATGTGTGTACCTCCTGGAGCTTACCGGGTTGCAGGAAGCGTGCCCCGAAGGGAGGGGTGGGCCGGCCCGGCACACCCCCCTCTGCCGCCGGCCATGGATATGCTCAACGGTGGTATTGTATCCACCGCGCCCGCCGGCCCCGAGCCGGGGTGCCTGCCCCGAACACACCTCTGGCCCGCCGGGCGGGCTGATACCGTTCACCAGGAGGCTATCTATGGCGCTCAACCAACCCTACCCGGACCTCGAGGAGCTACTCGCGTCGATCGGCGAGGCCGGCACGCGCCTGGCGGCGATCAACGCCAGCGAGGGCGGGGCCGGCAATATCTCGATGTACATCGGCTGGCCTATCGAGGTGCGCCGCCGCTTTCCGATGGCCGAGCCCTTCACCCTGCCGCAGCCCGCCCCCGGCCTGGCCGGTGGCCTGGTGATCGTCACCGGCTCGGGGCGGCGCCTGCGCGACATCCACACCAGCCCGGACGCCAACCTGGCGGCGGTGGCGATCGGCGAGGGCGGGAGGACGGCGCAGCTCTACACCTCGCCGCGCCGCCTGTTCCAGCGCGTCACCAGCGAGTTCAACTCACACCTGGCCGTGCACCAGGACCAGGTGGCGCGCACTGGCACCAACTTTCTCGCCCTGATCCACGCCCAGCCGCCGCACCTGACCTACCTGAGCCATATCCCGGCCTACCGCGACCAGGCGTTCTTCAACCGGCGGCTCATGCGCTGGGAGCCGGAGACGATCCTGAACCTGCCGCAGGGCATCGGCGTGCTGCCGTACTGCCTGCCGGGCTCACCGGCTATGATGGAGGCCAACATCGCCGGGCTGCGCGAGCACAACGTGGTGCTCTGGAGCAAGCACGGCGTCATGGCGCGCTCGGAGCTCTCGGCCACGCGCGCGGCCGACCGCATCGAGTACGCGGAGACGGCCGCGCTCTACGAGACGATGGACCTGGCGAACGGGCAGCGCGGCGAGGGGCTGACCGACGACGAGCTGCGCGAGATCGTGCGCGCCTTCGGAGTGCAGACGACACTGATCTGAACGGCGAATGGACAAGACCGAGGCCCTCTCGGCGGTCGCTGGCGACGGCGGTCAACGCCCCCTCGACATCGAGCGGTCCGCTCACAGTGCGAAGCTGGTCCGTGTGGCATTCATCGCGTCGGGGGGTGCGCCTGGAGATCAGCCGCGACCCGGCGCCTGTTCCAGCCGTTCGTGCAGCTGGCCCCGCAGCTAGAGCGCGAGCAGGTCGGCACAGGGCTGGGCCCGGTACTGCTGAAGCAGTTGGCCGAGCTCCACGACGGCGGGGTCAGTGCGGTGAGTGCGACGGGGGCCGGGACCAGCTTCACAGTAACGCTGCCGTGGTGCCGGCCGTGCCATACTCCCGTGCACCCCTGTGTGCTGCGTAGGCCATCCGTGACGCGAGCGTACGTGAGGTGTATGATGTCCACGTGCGGAAAACTCCGGATGGGCAGGCGCCTTCCCGCATGGTATGCTCCTCACATTGGCGCTCGCGCTTGATACGCTGTCGCAGCTGTCAGTTACTGTTACAGGACTTGACTATGACAACCGCAGCGATGACCCACGCCGAGCTCGTCGCCGAGGTGGAGCGGCTGCGCGCGCAGATTCGCTCCCTCGGCGACGAGCCGCACGACGACGCCCCGCCCCTCGGCTCTGACCGGCCACCTGTGCCGCCTGAGCACCTCCTACGCGAGCGCGAGATCCAGCTGGCCCTGGCCCTCGACATTGCCGAGCTCGGCACCTGGCGCCACAATCTAGTCACCGGCGCCATCGCGCTCGATGCCCGCACCCGCGCCCAGTACGGCATCGTGGCCGACTCGTACACGATCGCCGACGTCCTGGCCCGCATCCACCCCGACGACGTCGCGTACTTCCAGCGCACCCTCGCCGCCGCGCTGGCCTCGTCGAGCGATGGCCGCTACCTGGCGGAGTACCGGGTCGTCCATCTGGACGACAGCGTGCACTGGCTGACAGTGCGCGGCCAGGTGGTCTTTGACAGCTCCGGTGACGCCCGACGGCCAGTGTTCCGCTACGGCACGGTTCAGGACATCACCGAGCGCAAGGCGACCGAGGCGGCACTCCAGGAGGCGCGCACCGCTGCGGAGGAGCACGCCGCGCTGCTCGACACCCTGATCGCCCACGCGCCCGTCGGCATCGCCTTCGTGGACACCGACATGCGCTACCAACACATCAACCGCTACCTCGCCGCCATCAACGGCCCGCCGCCCGAGGCGCACCTTGGCCGTACCTTCCGCGAGGTGCTTCCAGAACTGGCCCCTCAGCTTGAGGCGTTCTACCAGCGAACCCTGGGCGGCGGTCAGCCGGTGCTCGACCTCGTGATCAGCGGCGAGACATCGGCCGCTCCGGGCGAGCAGCGCTCGTGGATCGCCAGCTTCTTCCCCATCCGCACTGGCGACGGGCGACTACTCGGCGCAGGAACGATCGTCAGCGACATCACCGAGCGCCGGAGTCTGGAGCAGAAGCTGATGGAGGAGCACCGGCAGCGCGAGAGCATCCTGCAGACGCTCCAGGAAGCGCTGTTCGCTTTCCACGCCGACGGCACCTTCGTGCTGCTCAACGACCTCGCGCGGCAGGCCATCGGGGGCGCCGAGCCGCCACCCTCGGTTCACGCGCTGGCGGCCGCCCCCGTCACATTCTTCACGGCAGAGGGGCTAGCGCTACCCAGAGAAAAGCTCCCCGCTCTGCGCGTCCTCCGCGGCGAGACCTTCACCAACACCGAGCTGCGCCTGCAGCATCCAGGGCAAGAGGCGCGCTGGCTGAGCTTCAGCGGCGCGCCGGCCTACGATGAGACAGGTCAGCTCGCTCTCGGGGTAGTCACGGCGCACGACATCACGGCACGCAAGCTGGCCCAGGCCGGGCTCCAAGCAAAGGCCGAGGCCCTCAGCCGCAGCAATGCCGAGCTCGCGCGCGCAGTGCGCTTCAAGGACGAGTTCCTGGCGATGATGAGCCACGAGCTGCGCACGCCGCTCACCCTGGTCCTTGGCCTGACCGAGATGCTGACGGAGGAGAGCTACGGCCCCATCACCCAGGAGCAGCGCGAGGCGCTGGCGCGCGTGGAGCTCGGTGGGCGCCACTTGCTCGCCCTGCTCTCCGACATTCTCGACCTGTCGCGCATCGAGGCGGGCGCGGAGCAGCTGGAGATCGAGGATCTGGACATCGATCTGGTGGCCGCCTTCGCCATCCACACCGTCCAGCACCGCGCGGCACAGAAGGGGATCCAGCTGTCCCACGCGATAGACCCGGCCGTGGAGACGATCCGCGGCGACGAGCGCAGGCTGCGACAGATCCTGGTCAACCTGCTCGACAACGCGGTGAAGTTCACACCAGAGGGCGGCGCGGTGCGGCTAGAGATCACAGCCGATCCAGACCAGGAGCAGGTGCACCTGAGCGTGAGCGACACCGGCATCGGCATCGCGCCGGAGGACTTCGACCGTCTCTTCCAGCCCTTCGTGCAGGTAGAGGGCGGGCTGAGGCGCGCGTACGGCGGGGTCGGGCTGGGTCTGACGCTGGTGCAGCGGCTGGTGGATCTGCACGGCGGCAGCGTCAGCCTGGAGAGCACGCCGGGCGAGGGGAGCCGCTTCAGCGTCCACCTGCCCTGGTCGCCGCGTACACACACCGCACCGACGACGCCCGTGCCGCCCCCTGAGGCAGCTGCGTCACTGTCTGGCACGCACGTGGTGGTGGTGGACGACGACGAGATGGCGCTCGAGCTGTACAGTGACGTGCTGACGCGGGAGGGGTGCGTGGTGTTGACAGCGCGGACCGGTCTGGAGGGGCTGGCGCGGGTGCGGGAGGCACGGCCAGACGTGGTGGTGCTGGACATCCAGCTGCCGGAGCTCGATGGGCTGGGCGTGCTCCGGCAGCTGCGGGGGGAGGCGGCGACGGCGGTGCTGCCGGTGATCGCGCTGACGGCGCTGGCGATGCCGGGCGACCGCGAGCGCTGCCTGGCGGCAGGCGCGACGCACTACCTGACGAAGCCGGTGGCGCTGCAGACACTGCGCGCGACGGTCGCGGCGTGCGCGCGGGGAGCAGACCAAGCCAGGTGACGAGCCAGCGCTTCGCCCCCATTTGAAAAGGTCACTATCCTTGCACTTTTTACCAGCGCCACGCGGCTAACTGGCAGAACAGCGTCGCCGTGGTTTGGCCAGCACGGATGCGCACGCTGGTGGTCACCGTATGCACCCGGACCGTCCGTCCCGAGCCCTCCTGGGGGCCAGTCAACCGGTTGATAGTCGGCGTCGGTCAGGCCAGCGGCATGGCTGGTGAGATCAACCCAGAGCCAGTCCTGTTCAGCGTCTGGGTCAGCAACGCGGATGGCGCGATTGCCGCGCAACCCGGTCGTGATGTGGTCCAGTCTGATCACGAATTCCCAATTCTGTCGCCTCAGCTGTGCCACGATAGACCTCGACTAGCTCATGACCGTGTGCAGCTGCACGCACAGCCGTCCCAGCACCCGTCGCAAATGGAACAGCAGCGCCACCAACATCCGCTTGAGATCCTGCGGGTTTGCTGGCCCACCATCACACGTCGTCCATGCACTTGTCGCGACCGAATCATTCGGCGCGATCGTGAGCGGCCCTGAGCCAGGCACGATGGTATCTGCGGAGATGAAGCGGCCGAGGGCCGGATCGTAGTAGCGGGCATTATTAGGACAGCAGGGGCGATTTGAGCCGTTCCTACGCCCGAATCACCGTTATGACACGTCCCGAGGGAGCGGTAACCTCATCAGCGCGTGTACGCTCAGCAATCGCTGGCTGTCCCCGTCGTTGGTCGAACACCACCAGCCACCCGGTGTCCAGGCTCAACCCTGCCAGGTAGCCATCGAGCTGCGCGACCCCCTCTTCCCGCGGGTCTGCTCGACCATCACGCCACACCTTCAGCTCGATCGGCAGCCGCTCTCCCCGATAGCTCAGCAGCAAATCGACTCGGTCGATGCCGACCATACTCTCGCGCTGGACCTGCCCGCCCCCGTTCGCCACCCGATCCAGGAACGCCTGCAGGACGAGCTGTGGCGCGATCTCGTGATACGGTGTCGTCCCAAGCAGTGGCTGTCCGTGCTCGCGCCAGAAGTGCAGAAACGCCGTCAGCAACGCATTCCGGTCCAGACGTCCGTCTAACGTCAGCCAGGTCGGCCTGAGCGCCGGCAGGAAGGCGCGTGTGGTCGTCGTGAGCGAGCGCGGGATGACCGCCTCGTAGATCGGATTGGCGATCACCAGCCCCTGTGCCGGGTCCATCCGCACGAGCCCCAGATCCTGCACAAAGCGAATGTCATCCACAGGCAGGTCGGAGGGGATCGTGCCGGCGAGGAGCGGCTCGATAACCGCCCGGATACGCGGCTCGCGCAACCGGTCAGCCAGGCTGTCAAGGTGCGTCTCCTGCCGCGCGATGATGACCGCTTTGGCTTGGTCGATGATCACGTCGGTGATAGCTTGGCTGCGATCCAGCATGAGCTCTTCGACGGCGACCTTGGCGAGCGCGTTGACGAGCCAGGGCTGCCCCTGGGTCAGCGTAAAGGCGTGCGCCAGCGCTGCCGGCGTGAACAGCTGTCCCGTCGCCGTCGTGTGCTGCTGATAGAGGGCCTCCACATCGGCGGCGCTGAAGTTCCCCAGGGTGAGCGAACGGGCTTTGATGTTGAAGGGGCTGGCGGTGGTGAGCCGCTCACTCCCACCAGCAGCAACCTTATAGTCGCGTACGTCGCGGAGCCCAATCAAGGCAAGCGCCCAGGGGAAGTCGGTTGGGCGCCGTCGGTAGCCATCACGAAGCTGGCGCAACACCGAGATGAGTGCATCGTTCTCGAGGGCATCGATCTCATCAAGAAAGACGACGAGCGGGCGTTGACAGGTCTGCGACCAGGCACGTAGGGCGGCACCAATACGACGACCGGGAGCGGCATTTGGCCACACGGGTGGCTGCAGGTCAGGCGGGAGCTGATGCTCAGCATCATCGCGCCAGGAGTCCAGTATCGC
Organism: Chloroflexota bacterium; assembly: GCA_039805565.1. GTDB lineage: Bacteria > Chloroflexota > Chloroflexia > Chloroflexales > Roseiflexaceae > CALJIC01. The sequence continues at coordinate 19,472 of JBDLTZ010000100.1, forward strand.
GTTCTCTGCCTGTCCGGGGTCATCTGAAAAGGGTGCGCCGACTTCGGCTGAGACAATCACCGCAGCGTAGCGGCCGGAGACGGTGAGCAGGCGGCCGAGCTCGAGCATCGCGGTGGTCTTGCCGCTCTGGCGGGGGGCGTGGAGCACGAAGTAGCTCTGCTGGTCGATCAGCCGCATGACTTCGGGCAGGCGCTCGGTCGCGGGCAGCATGTAGTGAATGTCAGGGCGACAGGGGCCGGCGACGTTGAACCAGCGAGCCATACCAAGCACCTTTCTCCGAGGGAGACAGTGGTGTCAGTATACCACGCCAGAGGTGGGCGCAGGAGAGTGGGCGAAGCGCGTTAGAATGCGGTAAAGCCGGTCTTCATCGAGCTCGACAGGTGCGGTCGACCGCTCTATACTGCCCGGTATCACTATGTGTACACACTTCGGTGCGCGATCCTGCACTCCACCGCTGCTTTCCGAGTTGATCGAGCCGGTCATTCAGCACTGCCTATCTCAGTCCTAGTGCGGTCACCGGCGCCGCGCAGTACGGCTCGCGCACCACGGGCGCGCGTCCCACGCGGCGACGACCACGTGGGACGCGGCCGAGCAGCGCTCGATCCAGGTCAGGAGGCACCCTGCAGAGCGTCGAGCCGCACCAGCCGGCCTGTCGCTGCCGACCGGCTCGCCGCCTCGACAATCGCGGTGAGATCCAGGCCGATCGCAATGTTCTCGCTCGCGCGCGTGCCCTGCCGGATGTGCGACACCCACTGGTCGAAGGCCGGCGGAGGGGCGGCGGGCACATCGCGGACGAGCCACCGCGTCTCAGCCCCGGCGACAATGTCGCTGCGGATCCGAAGCTTGCCGTCCGGGCCGGAGCCCGGGGCACCCGCGCCCGAGGCCGCGCCCGAGCGGAAACGAGCGATCATCTCGCCGATGCCAGTCTCGCTGTAGAGCACGCTGCCCCGCGTGCCGTGCACCTCGATGCTGAAAGGCGCGTACTGCGCGGCGTAGGCGGTCTCTACCACGCCAATCGCACCACTCGGGTAGCGCAGTGTCAGCGCCGCGTTATCCTCCACCGCCCGCCCGGTCACGTGGCCGAAGATAGCGCTCACACCCTCCGGCCGCCCCAGGAACGCGCGAGTCAGGTACACCGGGTGGCACAGGTCGATCAGCGCTCCGCCCTGCGCCTCCTCCGGGCGGTAGAACTGGGCGGGGAGCCAGCCCTCGGGGCGCTGCGGAGTTCTGAGCGCCCCGCTGTGGCTGTCGCGCACCCGCACCAGCGTCAGGTCGCCGCACGCGCCCTGCGCGATGAGCTCCCGGATCGCCACGGTGGCCGGATCGGTGAGCCGGCGCATCGACACGACGAAGGCCACGCCGGCTTGCTCCACGGCGGCGACAATCTCCTCCGCCTCGCGCAGAGTCGCGGCAATCACTTTCTCTGTAAAAATGTGCTTGCCGGCCCGCGCGGCGGCGACCATCACGTGGTGATGCATGCTCGTCGGGGAGTCTACGACGACGCCGTCGATGTCCGGCTGCGCCAGCAGCTCGTCGAGGCGCGCGAAGAAGCGCACGCTGCGCTGCTCGGCCTCCGCCCGGCCACGCTCGGGGACCTCGTCCCACACCGCAACGATCTCTGTCTCGGGGTGCTCCTCCACCGCGCGGGCGTAGTCTTTCCCGTGCACGTGCCAGAAGCTCAGCATGGCGACACGGATCATAGCATTGGTCCTTCCAGACAACACGCTCCGCCGGCGCTCGGTGGAGCCCGAGACAGAGTGGCTGTACTTCAGATCGACGACATGATCGCCATTATATGCCCTCCGCGACCGCGTCTCTGCGCGCCGAGAGCCCCGCACGCGGCTGTCCGGTGCGCGCGGGATCGCAGTGTTGACGCCGGGCTGGCTGGCGCGTAGCATACACCCGCACTGGAGCGCACAGGAGATCTTTCGCGGCGCAGTGCTCGCGCAGATGGAGATCCGCGCACGAGAGGGGACAGGGGAGAGGGTCGATGACAGAGGAAGCGCTGATTGCTGCCTGGGAGCGGGAGGAACGGGCGCCATTCGCCGGCTGGGACTTCACGTACCTCGCGGGGCGGGCGCGCAGCGAGGGCCCGCCATCCGTGTACCCCGAGCGGGCGGCTACCCTCATGCGGCAGGCCCGCGCGGCAATCGACCTCGACACCGGCGGGGGCGAGCAGCTGCTGGCGCTCAGGCCATACTGGCCAGCGCGGCTGGCGGCGACCGAGGGCTACTCCCCAAACCTTCGGCTCGCAACCGACCGGCTCGGCCCGCTGGGTGTCGAGGTCGTCTCCGTCGAGTCGAGCGAACTGGCGCGGCTGCCGTTCGCCGACGCAACCTTCGACCTGGTGCTCAACCGGCACGGCGGCTGCCTGCCGATGGCCGAGATCGCGCGCGTGCTGACGCCGGGGGGCACGCTCCTGACCCAGCAAGTCCACGGTCAGACCCTTGTCGAGCTGCTGGCGCACTTCGGGGCGGCTCCGCAGTGGCCCGACGCGACGCCCGCGTACTATCTGCCGCGCATAGCCGCAGCGGGGCTCGAGCTCGTCGAGCTTGACGAGTACACGGGCGCCGAGGTCTTCACGGATGTCGGCGCCGTGGTCTACTTCCTGAGGGCCGTCCCGTGGCTGGTGCCGGGGTTTCGCGTTGACACGCACCAGGCGCCGCTGCTAGCACTGCAGCGGCGCCTGGTGCGCGGAGAGGAGCTCCGCTTCGTCACGCGGGGCTACCGGATCGAAGCCAGCAAGCCGGCGGAGCGGAGCAGCGAGCCCTAGGCCGGGGTGTGGCCGGCGAGGCGCAGGCCGCGCAGGCGCAGCGAGTTCGTGACGACGAAGATCGACGAGAAGGCCATCGCAGCGGCGGCCAGGATGGGGCTCAGCTGCCACCCCGTCAGCGGGTAGAGCGCGCCGGCCGCCACCGGGATGAGCACCACGTTATAGACGAACGCCCAGAACAGGTTCCAGCGGATGGTCCGCATCGTCGCCTTACTGAGCTGGATAGCCTGCGGCACGCTGCGCAGGTCACCGCGCATCAGCGTGACGTCGGCGGCCTCCATCGCCACATCGGTGCCCGTGCCCATCGCGATACCCACATCCGCCTGAGCGAGCGCCGGGGCGTCGTTGATACCGTCGCCCACCATCGCCGTGACGAACCCCTCGGCCTGGAGGCGCTGGACCTCAGCGGCCTTATCCTGCGGCAGGACCTCGGCCAGCACGCGCTCGACGCCGACCTGGGCCGCGATCGCCTCAGCCGTGCGGCGGTTGTCGCCGGTCAGCATCGCGACCCGCACGCCCATGTGCTTCAGGCTCTCTACCGCCGCGCGTGACGTAGGCTTCACGGTGTCAGCCACCGCGATCACCCCCAGCGCCTCGCCGTCGGCAGCCACCACCATGGCCGTCTTGCCCTCGCCCTGGAGCCGCGCGACATCCCCCTCGATCCCGGCCGTGTCGACGCTCCACTCGCGCATCAGCCGGAGGTTGCCGAGCAGCACCACGCGCCCGTCCACCACCGCCGTGATGCCCTGCCCGGCGACTGCCTCGAAGCGCTCCGGCTGGCTCAGCGCCACGCCGCGCTCCTGCGCCGCCCGCACGATCGCCTCGCCCAGCGGGTGCTCCGAGCCGCGCTCGGCGGAGGCAGCCAAGCGCAACAGCTCAGAGCCGTGAGCAGCGTCACTGTCAACGGCGAGCGACGCCGCCCCTTGTGAGGCCTCAGCGACGTGGCTCACAGCTGGGAGCTCAGCACTCACGACAACGTCGGTCACGACCGGCTTCCCCTCGGTGATCGTGCCGGTCTTATCGATGACCACCGTCTGGATGCGGTTCGCGCGCTCCAGGCTCTCGGCATTCTTGATCAGAATGCCATGCTCCGCGCCGGCGCCCGTCCCAACCATGATCGCGGTGGGGGTAGCGAGGCCCAGGGCGCAGGGGCAGGCGATCACCAGCACCGCCACCGCGAAGATCAGCGATTGGGTGAAGCCGACCCCGCCGACGAAGTACCAGCCCAGGAAGGTGAGCGCGGCGATCACCAGCACCGCGGGCACGAACACGCTGGACACCTGGTCCACGAGGCGCTGCACCGGCGCGCGGCTCCCCTGCGCCTGCTGCACCATGCGGACGATCTGAGCCAGCGCGGTCTCCTTGCCGACGCGCGTGGCGCGGAACTGGAAGCTGCCGGTCTTATTGACCGTGGCGCCGATCACCGTGTCGCCCGCATTCTTCTCCACCGGCATGCTCTCGCCGGTGACCATGCTCTCGTCCACGCTCGACCGGCCGCTGGTGATGACGCCGTCCACCGGCACCTTCTCGCCAGGCCGCACGATCACGATCTCGCCTTTGCGCACGTCGCCGACCGGGACATCGACCTCCTGCCCGCCGCGCAGCACGCGCGCCGTCTTCGCCTGCAAGCCCATCAGCGCGCGGATGGCGGCGCCGGTCTGGCTCTTGGCGCGGGCCTCGAGGTACTTGCCCACCAGGATCAGCGTGATGATGACGGCCGCGGTCTCGAAGTAGACGTGGCCGGACTTGCCGGCAAGCATGAGCCACAGGCTGTAGAAGAAGGCCGCCGACGAGCCCAGCGCGATCAGGGTGTCCATGTTGGCGGTGCGGCTCTTGAGCGCGCTCCAGGCGTGGGTGTAGAAGTCGCGCCCGCTGTAGAACTGCACCGGCAGCGCCAGCGCCAGGAACAGCCAGTTGAGGTAGTCGGCGCTGGCGGGGTAGTGCATCACCATCGCACCGCCGGCCTCGCCCGCGTGCATCTGCTCCTCCAGCGCAGCCCAGGTTGCGTTGAGCCACGGCTGGATGAGCCCGAAGTCGCGCGCCATCGAGAGCGCGAAGAGCGGCAGGCTGAACAGCACGCCCACGGTCAGCTTGCGCCGCTTATCGGCCAGGTCACGCGCGCGCGCGGCGGCCTCGATGTCCTCGGCGTCGGCGCCACTGGCCTCGGCGGTCTCGATCACGCCGTAGCCGGCCCGCTCCACCGCGCCCCGGATCTCACCCCAGCCCGCCGTGCTCGGCACGTAGGTGACGGTGGCGTGCTCGGCGGCCAGATTGACAGACGCGTCGAGCACCCCCGGCACCTTCCGCAGCGCCTTCTCGACGCGCGACGAGCACGAGGCGCACGTCATCCCGGTGACGGGGAACTCGATCTGGTCGGTGACAATCCCGTAGCCGGCCCCTTCGACCGCCGCCTGGATCTGCGTCACGCTGGCCTGCGCGGGCTCGTAGCTGACGGTGGCCTGCTCGGTGGCGAGGTTGACGCTCGCCGCCGCGACGCCGGGCACCTTCTGGAGGGCCTTCTCGACGCGCCGCACGCACGAGGCGCACGTCATCCCGGTGATGGGGAGATCGACCTGTTGCACTGCCATAGCTATTTCCTGCTCCTGGTGAGCTGCCGGGGGTGGGCGGGCGTACCCGACCGACCCCCGGCCCCTGACCATGCTCCTCGGGCGGCCTAGCTCAGCCGCGCGACCTCATCGTACCCCGCCTCGTTGATCGCCGCCACGATCTGGTCGGGCGTGACCTGCGGCTCGTGCTCGACGGTGACCGTCTTGTCGTCCAGGCTGATCTGCACGCGCCGCACGCCGCTAAGCGCCGTCACCTCTTTGGTGATTGCGTTGACGCAGTGCTGGCACGAGATCTCCGGGACGCGAAACTGCTCGGTGGTCATGGTCTGTTTCTCCTGTGTGGCTGGCACGGAAGCCGCGCCGCATAACGAAACCCGGTGGTTCGAAGACTCAGGTGCGCGGGAGCGAGCTGCCGGCTTCGAAGACCTGCAGCAGCTCGTTCACCACGCGCTCGCGCTCCCCGGGGTCCTCGCCCCGGATGGCCTCCGTCACGCAGCCGTTCAGGTGCCGCGCCAGGATGAGCCGGTTGAAGGTGTCGAGGGCGCGCTGGATGGCCTGCGTTTGCTTGATGATGTCGACGCAGTACTCGTCCTGGTCGACCATCCGCTGCACCCCGCGCACGTGCCCCTCGATCGTCTTGAGCCGGTTGAGCAGCTGCTGTTTCTGGTCCGGCATAGGTGTGCCCTCGCTTGCTTCTACCCCACCCCCCTGGGGAGGGGGTATGCCTACAGTGTACCTGTCCGAGTCCCTCTTGTCAAGGGCGTACGAGCTCCAATTCAGCTGAACGATGAACGATGAACGCTGAACGCTGAACGATGAACGCTGAACGATGAACGCTGAACGATGAACGATGAAGAGCCGAGAAGCGATCGAAGCTGCACAGCACCGCTCACTACCCCGGCTCTCACGACTCACGACTCACGACTCACGACTCAGCACGGCCGGCTCCTCGCCATCCAGCTCGTGGGTGATCGGGTTGTAGCGTCCGCGCAGCTCATCCGCCACCGTCTGCTCCCAGAGCGGGACCCCCACGAAGTAGCTCGCGCGCCCGATCAAGTGCGCCGTCACCGGGGCCGTCAGCAGGAAGAACACGATCGCCGCCAGCGCCCGCAGCGTGATGCTCAGGTCGCCGAAGTGGATCGCCGCCGCGCCAAGCGTGCAGGCGATCCCCAGCGTGGCGCCTTTGGTGGCCGGCTGCATGCGCGTGAGGAGGTCCGGCATCCGCAGCACCCCCACCGCCGCCAGCAGCAGGAACGCCGCCCCCACCAGCAGCAGCGCGTTGCTCAGCAAGTCACTCACCGCTCGCCCTCCGCTCCACATACTGCGCCAGCGCCACAGTCCCCAGGAACGTGATCAGCGCCAGCACAATCGCCGCGTCCAGAAAGACCGCCTCGCCCGTCTCGATCGCGTAGACCGTCAGGAAGCCTGCCGTGATCACCGCAATCAAGTCCAGCGCCACCACCCGGTCCGGCAGGCTCGGCCCGCGCGTCAGCCGCGCGAAGGCCAGGAACAGCGCCGCCAGCAGCATTGCCAGCCCCAGCGTCTCGACACTCAGCGCCGGTATCATCGCAGCACCTCCAGCACGCGCCGCTCGAACCCCTGCTTGATCTGCTGGCGCACCGTCTCCAGATCGTCCACGTACAGGGCGTGGACGTAGAGCTCGCCGCGATCCTTCGCCACGTCCAGGCTGAGCGTGCCGGGCGTGAGCGTGATCAGGTTCGCCAGCAGCGTGATCTCCAGGTCGGTGCGGGCGTCGAGCGGCACCGCTACCACCGCCGGCCGTATCCGGTAGCCCGGCGTGAGGACATCGTAGGCCACGCGCAGGTTAGCCTTCACCAGCTCGACGAGGAAAAACAGCAGCAGGTCGAGCACCTGGAGCACCTTGCGGGCGTAGACCGGCGAGCCGATTGTCTTCCGCATGGAGAGCAGGATGAGGAAGCCCAGCACGAAGCCGAGCGCCAGGTTGCGCGGCGCGAAGCTGCCGGTGAGCGCGCCCCACGCCAGCGCCAGTAGGATGTTCCAGATGAAGCTATGCACCGCTACCTCCCGAGCACGGCCGCGACATAGGCCGCCGGCTCCCAGAGCTGCACCCCCGCCCGCGTGGCCACCACGAACGCCGGCCCCGCCGCCAGCCCGAGCGCGAGCGGGAGCAACCCGAGCGCCAGGCTCGGCCCGCGCATCGCCCAGGTCACCCTCACGGACCGCCACCGCCCCTCGCGCGCCGGCTTCCAGAACACCTCGGCCCATGTGCGCAGCACCACCAGCAGCGTCAGCACGCTTGTGAGCAGCGCCGCGGCCACCACCAGGTACTGCCCGGCCTCCAGCGCTGCACGCAGCAGCGCCAGCTTGGCGAAGAAGCCCGAGAGCGGCGGCACACCCGAGAGCGAGAGCGCCGGCAGGAAGAACGCGACCGCCAGCAGCGGAGACCGCTCCATCAGCCCGCCGATCCGATCCAGGCGCTCGTCCCCCGCGAGCTCGCGCACCACGCCGCTCGCCAGGAACAGCGCCGTCAGCACCACGATGTCCTCCACCATGTAGAACACTGCGCCGGCCAGCCCGCGCTCGGTGAACAACCCCAGCCCCAGCACCGCGAAGCCGATGTGGCTGACGATCAGGAACGAGAGCACCCGCCGCAGCTCGCGCTGCGCCAGCGCCCCGAGCACCCCCACCAGCATCGTCACGCCCGCCGTGGCGAGCACCAGCGTGTGGGTGAGCGCCACATCCCCGACGAAGATCAGCGTGAAGGTGCGCAGCAGCGCGTAGACCCCCACCTTGGTCAGCAGCCCGGCGAACAGCGCCGAGACTGCCGCGGGCGGCGTATGGTATGCCGCCGGCAGCCAGAAGAAGAGCGGGAACACCGCGGCCTTGATGCCGAACGAGACCAGCAGCAGCGCGGCCAGCGCCGCGACCAGCCCCTGGTTCGTGAGCTCGGGCACGCGCCGCGCGAGGTCGGCCATATTGAGCGTGCCCGCCTCGGCGTACAGCACGCCCACCGCGATCAGGAACAGCGCCGAGGCCAGCAGATTGATGGTGACGTACTTGATCCCCCCCTCCATCTGCGGCCGGTCGCCGCCGAGCGCCAGCAGCACAAAGGATGCGATCAGCAGCACCTCAAACCAGACGTACAGGTTGAAGAGGTCGCCGGTGAGGAACGCGCCGCACACTCCCATCAGCAGCACGTGCAGCAGCGTGTGGTAGCCGAAGCGCTCGCGCGCCGGGTCGATCCCGCCGAGCGAGTAGACCGCCACCGCCAGGCCCACCAGCCCCGTCAGCACCACCAGCACCGCGCTGAGCAGGTCGGCCACGAAGGTCACGCCGTAGGGCGCGGCCCACCCGCCGAGCTGGGTCACCTGGGGGCCGCCAGCCCACACGGCGCCGAACAGCGCCAGCGCCGACGCGAGCAGCGCGGCGGCCCCAGCCACGCTCAAGGCGCGAGAGAGACGCCTGCGCTCCCCCGCGAGGAGCGCCAGCGCAGCGGTGAGCGCGGGGACAAGCACCGGCAGCAGCAGGGTCATCGCAGCACCTCGACCGCTCCCTCGTGCGGCGGCCGGGCCGCTCGCCCCTCGTCGTAGGTCTTGGCAGGCGGCGGGCGGTGGGTCGGCAGGGCGTCGGTCAGCACCATGCGATCCAGGTCGTCCGTCCCCACCTCCTGGTAGGCACGGTAGGCCAGCACCATCATGAAGGCCAGCACGCCGAAGCCGATCACGATCGCCGTCAGGATCAGCGCCTGCGGCAGCGGGTCGGCCACCGGCCCTGTGGGAGCGTTGGCCCCCTCGGGGGTGATCGGCGAGGCCGCGCGGGTGAGGCCCCCGGCGGTGAAGATCAGCAGGTTGACGGCGTTGGTGAGCAGCGCCAGCCCGAGGATGATCTTCGCCAGGCTGCGCCGCAGCAGCAGGAACACCGCCGCCGCCACCAGCCCGCCCACCGCGAACGCCAGCAGGGTCTGCATCGTCACTCCTCCGCCATCGCCAGGGCGATCGTCAGCGTCACGCCCACTACTGTCAGGTACACGCCAATGTCGAACAGTACCGGTGTGCCGAGCTCGACAGGCTCACCGGGGAGGGGCAGGTAGCCCCAGACGCCGGTGAGGAACGGCTGGCCCAGCAGGGTGGGGATAAGCCCGCTCCCGATCGCCACCAGCAGCCCGATCCCGATCAGCGCGCGAGTGTCCAGGCGCAGCGCCCGGCGCGCCGCGGCTTCGTCGTAGGCCAGGCCGTAGAGCACGAAGGCGCCGGCGGCCACCAACCCGCCGATGAAGCCGCCGCCCGGCTCGTTGTGTCCGCGCAGCAGCAGGAAGATCGAGAACAGCAGCAGCAGCGTCACCAGGAAGCGCGTCGCCGTCCGCAGGATGAGTGAGTCCATTGGTTGCCCTCCGTGGGTGTTGGCAACTCGCTGAGGCTCATTGCCGAGTGTTGGGTTTCAGGGAGGGCGCAGCCTTCCTGGCCCTCCCGCTCAGCCGCCTCGACGCCCGCCCTCCCGCTCAGCGGTCCTTGGTCCTTCGTCCTTCGTCGGCCCCCGGCCGCAGCTTCAGCAGCGCGAACACGCCGATCGCCGCCACCGCCAGCACCGTGATCTCGCCCAGGGTGTCCAGGCCGCGGAAGTCCACCAGGATGACGTTGACCACATTGCGGCCGTGCGCCAGCGGCCGCGAGGCCTCCAGGAAGAACGGCGCGAGCGCCGATTCCGGCGGGGTGGCGGACGCGGCCAGGATCAGCGTCGTCGCCAGCGCACCCACGCCCAGCGACACACACGCGTCCCGCACGAGCGTAGGGCGCGCGCTGAGCGGGGTGAAGCGCGGCAGGTGGTAGAACACCAGCACAAACAGGATGACGGTGAGCGTCTCGACCAGGATCTGGGTCATGGCGAGGTCCGGGGCGCCGTACAGGATGTAGATCAGCGCGACGCCGTACCCTACCACGCCCAGGCCGAGGATGGCGCTCAGGCGCGAGGGGGAGCGCACGGCCCAGAGCGCCGCCAGCAGCATCAGCACCACGAGCCCCAGCTCGTAGAAGCGCAGGTCGGCCCAGCCGAGCGCCGGCAGGAGCACTCCGCCGCGCACCAGCGCCCACCCGGCGAGCGCCAGGGCCGTGACGAGGATCACCAGCAGGTAGCGCCGCAGGAAGCCGCTCTGCAGCCGGCGCGTCAGCGCCAGCGCCAGCGCCTCCAGCCCGGCGAGCCCGGCGGCGTACCCGCGCTCGGGCCCCCACGCGAAGATGCGCTCCAGCCAGGGGGTGGCTCGCCGCAGCCGCTCCCATGTTAGGGAGAGCGCTGCGCCGAGCAGCACCGACGCCACGCTCAGCCCGAGCGCGGCGTTCAGACCGTGCCAGAGGGAGAGCTCCACCTCCTGCGGCGACCCCACCACCGCCGAGGCGGCCGGCGCCACCAGCAGCGCACCCACGCCCTCCGGCGCGATGCCGATCGCCATGCCCGCCGCCGCCAGCAGCGCCGGGCCAAGCCACATGCTCAGCGGGGCCTCGTGCGGCGCGTGGGCCGTCTCGCGCAGCGGCCCGAAGAACGGACGCACGGCGACGATCCCGGCCACCGCGACGAACAGCGCCCCGGCGAGCGACCCGAGCGCCGCCAGCAGCACGCCGAGCCCCTCGACGTGCAGCAACGCCTCGAGCAGCAGCTCCTTGCCGATAAAGCTCAGCACCGGCCCAAACCCGGCCAGCGAGACCGCCGCCAGCGCGGCCACCGCCGCCGTGATCGGCATCGCGCGCCGCAGCCCGCCCAGCCGCTCCACATCACGCGTGCCGGTGGCGTGGTCGAGCGCGCCGGCCACCATGAACAGCGCGCCCTTGTAGAGCGCGTGCGCCAGCAGGAACACCATCGCCGCCGCCGCCGCCTCGGGCGTGCCGATCCCTAGCAGGAGCACGAGCGTTCCGAGCGCGCTCACGGTGGAGTACGCCAGGATGCGCTTCAGGTCGGTCTGGAACAGGGCCAGCGCCCCCCCGAGCAGCATTGTGACGCCGCCAGCCACGCTGACCACCCCGACCCACGCGTCGGTCCCGGCGAGCACCGGGCTGAGACGCGCCAGCAGGTAGACGCCGGCCTTGACCATGGTGGCCGAGTGCAGGTAGGCGCTCACCGGCGTGGGGGCCTCCATCGCGCCCGGTAGCCAGAAGTGGAACGGCGCCTGCGCCGACTTCGTGAGCGCCCCGGCCAGCACCAGGAGCATGGCCGGCAGGTAGAGCGGGCTGGCGCGCACGGCGTCGCCCTCAGACAGCAGATCGCTCAGGGTGAAGCTCCCGCCCACCAGGCCGAGCAGGATCAGCCCGGCCAGCAGCGCCAGCCCACCCCCACCCGTCACCAGCAGCGCCTGGAGCGCGGCGGCGCGGGCCTCGGCGCGCTTGTAGTCGAAGGCGATCAGGAGGTATGAGCTGATGCTGGTCAGCTCCCAGAAGACGAACAGCAGCAGCAGGTTATCGGCCAGCACCAGGCCCAGCATCGCGGCCATGAACAGCAGCAGCGAGCCGTAGAAGCGCCCGAGGCCGGCCTTCCCGGCCATGGAGCCCCCGGCGTAGACCAGCACCAGCACGCCGACGCCGCAGATCAGCAGCGCCAGCAGCAGGCTCAGGCCGTCCAGCCGGAGCGCGAGCTCCACACCCAGGTCCGGTGCCCAGGGGTACGCGGCCCGCACCACCTCCCCGGCGGCGACGCGCGGCGCGAGGCCGGCGAAGAAGACCGTGAGCAGGAGCGGGAGTAGGGCCAGCACCCAGCCCGAGGCACCGCGCGCCACGCGCACGACGAGAGGCGCCGCAAGCGCCAGGCCAAAGCCCGAGAGGACGGCGGCAAGCATCATCTCTATCTCCGAACGGCGTACGCAGGCTCAGATGCAATAACCGCACCAACCCTGCTGCACAGCACCGGCAGTACACAACAAAACGGAGGCATCACAAACACGTGTGACAGCCTCCACCAGGTGCTCGGATGGGACGAAGCCGAGCCTTTCTTCAATTGGGTGAAGGGAGCATACCAGAAAACAGGAGTGGCGGCAAGAGACATCACGCCAGTAGCAATAACCGCACGCATCGTACGCGTCTCTTCCCCCACACGCGCCCCGGGACGCGCTATCCTGTGGCAGCCACGACCACCTGCGTCACCGGAGGTATTGCTATGACGATCACCACGCGCGCGTGCACCGGCCCGGCCGACTTCCCGGCGATCAGCGACTTCCTGTACACCCTCTACCGGCCCGACAACACGGACGGCAACTGGTTCCAGCCGATCTGGGAGTACGCCTACACCCACCCCTGGTTCGACGACGACTCCGTGGGGCGGATCGGGATCTGGGAGGACAACGGGGCGATCGTGGCGGTCGCCTCCTACGAGCTGCGCCTCGGCGAGGCGTTCTTCCAGGTCCGGCCGGGCTACGAGCACGTGAGGCCCACGATGCTGCGCTACGCCGAGGAGCACTTGGGCGGCATCTCGGAGGACGGCGGTACCTACCTCAAGGTGTTCGTCAACGACTTCGACGCCGAGCTCCAGCGCGAGGTGGCGGCGCGCGGCTACGCCCGTGACCCCGGCAGCGACCGGCCGATGTCGCAGCTCGTCATCCCGCGGCCGTTCCCACCGATCCACCTGCCCGAGGGGTTCCGCCTCAAGAGCCTTGCCGAGGACAACGACCTCGTGAAGGTCGATCGGGCGCTGTGGCGCGGATTCGACCACCCCGGCGAGCCCCCGAGCGACGGGCCGGAGGGGCGCCGCCGGATGCAGTCCGGCCCACACTTCCGCACCGACCTGACGATCGTCGTCGAGGCGCCCGGCGGGAGCTTCGTGGCCTTCAGCGGGCTGTGGTTCGAGCCGGTCAACCGCTTCGGCTATGTCGAGCCGGTCGCCACTGACCCGGACTACCGGCGCATGGGGCTGGGGACGGCCGCGGTGATGGAGGGGGTGCGGCGCTGCGCCGAGCTGGGTGCAGCGGTGGCCTACGTCGGGAGCGTGCAGCCGTTCTACCAGTCGATGGGCTTCCGGAAGCTCTACACCTCTGAGTGCTGGCTGCGGAGCCTCTGAGCGGGGGGAGGAGTGCGGCGGCAGGCGCACGACTCTGTGAGCCTGCCGCCGCCCCACCAGAAGATCAAACCTTCTCCCTCCCCGCACACTGCTGTTTCACGGGCTCGGGCCGGCTGAGAGGCTTGGCCCTGTATAACCCGCCACAAGGCGCCGGGCCTCAGCACAAGCGGCGGGTGCCCTCAGGGCGCCGGGTTTCTCGCTGGCTTCAGCCAGAACAGTGATGTGCGCCGTTTATGGCGTTCTGTCGCGGAGTAACGCTTGATGGCGAACACGATTTCTGGTATACTTGTCGTATCTCCTCACCGCGCCGGACACGCCCATGCTGAAGACCTCCGCCTATCGCCGGTCGCCGAGCAGACCGCAGGCGCGGCTGCTCGACAGCACCCTCGAAACCTGCCGACGGTGGGCCTGTCTTTGAGCAGCAAACGCTGTCGGACAGTTGGATTGATTGCGGCTGTGGTCTGAGCATGGACCGCGACCACAACGCCGCCGTGAACATCCTGAAACGGGCCGGACAGATCCGTTGGGGCGTAAGCGGGTCGCTGCACTCGTTGTCCCAAGAAGCCGCCGGGTTTTTACCCGTGCGGAGCGTCACGCGAGTGCTACAGTGGAGCTGGCCAGCCGCACCGCACAGAGAGGCCCCCATGCCGATCGACTTCTCGCTTCTCGACGTTCAGCTCGCCCCGATCCCCCGGACGAGTGACGACGTCGGCTACCTTCGCGAGCACGTCAGGGAGTTCATCAGCCGGGTCGACGCCCAGGAAGAGCTGGCGACGCAGCGCGTCCTCCCGCTGCCCTTCGGGACCTGGAACGTCGCCTGCCACCTCCAGCCCGCCGATCTCGTCCTGAAGCTCTCGCCCTGGGGCTCCAGGCACGAGGCCGATTTCCTCCAGGCCGCGACCGCCACCGGCGCCGCCGTGCCGCGCTTCATCACCTACGGCGTCGTCCCAGACGATGTGCTCCCGGGCGCCTCATACGTTCTCATGGAGTACATTGAGCGCTCAGTCGCCGCCGGCCCACTCTTCGAGCGGGGAGCGCTCACCGCGCCGCAGCTCCTCGCCATGGGGACCGACGCCGGCGCGACCCTGGCACGGATCCACGCGGTCGCCTTCCCCTACGTGCGCAGCTTCGACACCCCGCAGCCCGACTGGGGCGCGTGCCTGGGGCTGTGGGAGCTGGCGGAGACGCCGCTGTTCGACCGGGCGCTGCTGGCGCGCTTCGAGCATGCGCTCAGCGACTGCGGCTACCGCGAGCGGACTCACGGGACGCTCGCCCACAGCGACGCGAGCCCGCACAACATCCTGGTCGACGAGGACAGCCACGCCTTTCGCGCGCTGATCGACCCCGGACCAGAGATCGTGAGCTCGCCAATGTACGACCTGGCGTACGCGGCGCAGCCATGGATCTACGGCGGCGCATATCTGGAGCGCGTCGTCGCCGGCTACCAGGCGGCTGGGGGGACGCTTCACGCGCGTGACTTCGCCATCTCGCTGCTCTGTGTCGCGTACCGCCAGTCGCAGTGGGGTGGGGCGGCCAGGGGCGACGTGCGCGCCTATCTGGAGCAGGACGTCCTGCCACTCCTCGACGCATGAGGCGTCCCTAACGCACGCCCGGAGCGCTACCTGCCGAGCGCCTTCCGCACGGCGGGTGCAACGCGCGTGCCGTAGAGCTCGATGGAGCGCATCACCTGCGCGTGCGGCATCGGCCCGACGCTCACCTGCAGCAGGAAGCGCTGGTGCCCGAACAGCTCGTGCTCGAAGAGGATCTTCTCCACCACCTCGTCCGGGCTGCCGATCAGCAGCGCGCCGCGCGGCGAGCAGAGCGCATCGAACTGCTGGCGCGACATAGGCGGCCAGCCGCGCTCACGCCCGATGCGGTTCATCACCAGCTCGTGGGGCGGGTAGGCCTCGTCGCGGGCCTGCGCGCCGGTCTCCGCGATGTAGCCGTGTGAGTTGATGCTCACCGGCATGTGGGCCAGGTCGTGGCCGGCGCGACGCGCAGTCTCGCGGTAGAGCTTCACCAGCGGCACGAAGCGCTCCGGGGTCCCGCCGATGATCGCGAGCGCCATCGGCAGGCCGAGGTTCGCCGCGCGCACGACCGACTGCGGCGTGCCGCCCACCGCAATCCAGACCGGCAGCGGTTCCTGGGCCGGGCGCGGGTACACCCCCTGTCCCTCGAGTGCGGCGCGGTGACGGCCCTCCCAGGTGACGCGCTCGGCGGCGCGCAGCTCCAGCAGCAGGCCGAGCTTCTCCTCAAACAGCGCATTGTAGTCGTCCAGGTCGTAGCCGAACAGCGGGAACGACTCGATGAACGAGCCGCGCCCCGCCATCACCTCGGCGCGCCCCTCCGAGAGCAGGTCCAGGGTAGCGAACTGCTGGAACACCCGCACCGGGTCGTCCGAGCTGAGCACCGAGACCGCGCTGGTGAGCCGGATGCGCTTCGTGCGCGCGGCGGCCGCGGCGAGCACCACCGCCGGCGCCGAGACAGCGTAGTCGGGCCGGTGGTGCTCACCGAGCCCAAAGACGTCGAGGCCAACCTGGTCGGCCAGCTCGATCTCTTCGATCAGTTCGCGCAGGCGCTGCCCCGCGCTCTGCGCCGTCCCGTCGGCGACCTCGCCGAAGCTATAGATCCCTAGCTCCATATCACCCCCACTGAGTACGTATCCAGTCGGCCCCGGATCCCGCTCCACAGCGCCCACCGTGTGGGCTGCGTAGCGCGTGGGCAGTATACCGCGCGGAGCCCGCTCCTACGCCCCTACCCTGTAGTCCGCAGGCCGCTGGCGATCGCGTTCACGGTGAGCAGCAGGCTGGTGAGCAGCTCATCGGCGGAGGCCTGCTCGCCGGCCCGGAGGTGCGAGCGCCAGCGCCGCAGCAGCGCGATCTGCCGCAGGTGCAGCGCCCGCAGCCCCTCCTGCCGCAGCAGCAGCGAGCGGTGGATGTTCGGCCGCGCCTCGGCCAGCGCCGCGCCGTAGAGCTCCTCCAGCAGCTGCACCGTGCGGCGGTGCTCGGCCAGGATCAGGCCCAGCACGCCCCCGCGCACGCCCTCGTCCTCCACCAGCCCGGCGTAGGCCGTCATCAGCTCGGGGTCGGCCGTGGCGACGCTGGTGGCGACGTTGCTGATCAGGTAGTGCAGCGGTGCCCAGCGCCGGTGCTCGGCCGCCACCAGCGCGAAGCCGCCCGGGTCATCGGCCCGCAGCTCGGCCAGCGCCGCGCCAACACCGTACCAGGCCGAGAGGTAGAAGCGCGCCTGGCTCCAGCTGAAGACCCACGGGATGGCACGCAGGTCGGCCAGGGTCTGCCGACCGCTCCGACGCGCGGGGCGCGACCCGATGCGGCTCTGCTCGATCACGTCGATCGGAGTGGCCTGGCCGAAGAACGTCAGGAAGCCGTCGGTCTGCACCAGCTCGGTGTAGGCGCGCCGGCTCACCGCCGCCAGCCGGTCCATCGTAGGCGCGAGCGAGTGCGGCGCCGGCGACGCGCCCGCACCTCCCAGTGTGGCGCGGAGCACGCCCGCCAGGAGCAGCTCGAGATTGTAGACCGCACTGATGCGGTTGGCGTACTTCTGCGCGATCGTCTCGCCCTGCTCGGTCATGCGCAGGCCACCGCGCAGCGCCGGGGGGTGCAGCGCGCGGATGAAGCGTCCCGCCGGCCCCGCTCCCCGGCTGATCGTGCCGCCGCGCCCGTGGAAGAAGCGCACCGTGACCCCGTGCGCCGCGCCGGTCTCCACCAGGCGCAGCTGGGCGCGGTACAGGCCCCAGAGGCTGGCGCAGATCCCGCCATCTTTGTTGCTGTCGCTGTACCCCACCATGACCTGCTGCACGGGCGCCTCGGCCCCCGCGGCCGCCCGCCGCGCCTCCAGGCTGCGCCTGGTGATCGGGTGGCCGAGGAAGGCGTCGAGGATGGCCGGGCTGTGCGCCAGATCCTCGATCGTCTCGAACAGCGGCACCACCTCGAGCGGGCAGACCGGCCCGTCGGGAGTCTCGTGCAGCAGGCCCACCTCGCGCGCCAGCAGGTAGACGGCGAGCAGGTCGGCGTGCGAGCGGGTCATGCTGACGATCAGGGCGCCCAGGCCGTCCGGGCCGCGGGCTGCCAGCTCCGCCTCCAGCACGCGGTAGCACGAGAGGACCGCCTCCGCCTCGGGGCCGAGCGCCATGCCGGGGCGGGTGAAGGGGCGCGGCGAGCGCAGCTCGGCCTCCAGGAACGCGAGGCGGCGCGCCTCGTCCCACGAGGGGTAGTCGGCCCCGTCGAGGCCGGCGGCCTGGAGCAGCTGGGCCACGGCGCGGTCGTGGAAGGCGCTGTTCTGGCGCACGTCGAGGCGGGCCAGGTGAAAGCCGAAGGTCTGGAGCGCGCGCCGCGCCGGGAGCACGTCGGCGCGCGCCAGGCGCCGGGCGCCCACGGCCGCCAGGGCCTCGTCGAGCAGCCACAGGTCCTCCCCAAGCTCGGCCGCTCGGGCGTACGGGAGCGGCCCGGCCGCGTCGGGGAGCCGGGCGAGCATCAGGTTCACCAGCTGCCGCCAGGGCTCGTTCGGGTTGCGTGCCAGCGCATCGCCTCCCACGGGCCCGAGGCGCTCGGCGAGGGCGGCGACGTGCGCGAGCAGCGGCTCGGGCGGCGCCATGAGCTGGTCGGAGAGGCTGAGCGTGCGCCCAAGCGCCATAAGCTGCTCGCGCGCCAGGTCGAGCGCGGCCCGGCGCAGCTCCTCGAGCGCGTGGCGCGTCACCTCGGCCGTCACCAGCGGGTGGCCGTCGCGGTCGCCGCCGACCCAGGTGCTGAAGGTCAGGCGCGGCATGTCCTCCGGGCCGGTGATCAGACGCGGCTCGCCGCCGAGCGCGCCCCAGACCTGGAGCAGCCGCGTGTCGAGGTGCAGCAGCGCCTCGGGGAAGACCCGCCGCAGGTAGTGGATGACGTTCCGCAGCTCGGCGGCGACGTCGGGCTTCTCAAGGAAGATATCGCCCGTGCGCCAGAGCCGCTCCAGCGCCGCCTTGACGTCCTCGCGGATGCCCTCGCGCTCCAGCGGCGTCCACATCTGATTCTCGGCCTTCACCAGCAGCAGGTAGAGGGCGCGGTAGTGCTCCAGCACGGTGGCGCGCTTGGCCTCGGTGGGGTGGGCGGTGAGCACCGGCTCCACGGCGACGCTGTGCAGCGCGGCGGCGATCTGCGCGTCGCCCACGCCCTGGGCGCGCAGGTCGGAGAGCACCTCGCCCCACAGGCCGCGCTCGTGGGCCGGGCCGTGGAGCTCCTCGGCCGCGCGGCGCGCCTGGGCGGCGGCGTTCTCCTCGACGAGGTTGAGCAGCTGGAAGGCGATCGCGAACGCCTGAGAGGCGCGCGCGGAGTCGGGGTGGATGGTGGGGCTTGGCCCCCAGGGGAGGGCGGCGGCCAGGTCGGCGTCGCCGGCGTCGGTGAGCACTTCGCGAAAGCACTCCATCAGCCAGCGCACGTCACGGTCGAACCGCTCCGTGTCATCGGCGGGAACAGGCATCTGTCTCATCACGGACCTCCTGCCCGGTCTAGTGTGCGGCAGAACGAGGGCGGGCGGCTGAAGCGGATGTCTCCACCGCAGCCGCCCACCACGGAACATTGTAGCGCGAACGCCGAGATCAGCTACGACGCCCCGACCAGATCCGCCGCGATCGCCGATGAGATCACCCCCGGCAGGCGCGCACCGGGGTAGGTGCCGGCGCCGACGAGGTACCGGTTCTCCAGCGCCTCCGAGCGGTTGTAGGGCTGGAACCACGCCGACTGGCGCAGCATCGGCTCGAGCGAGAAGGCCGCACCGAGGTGATACTCCTCCTGGTCGCGGAAGTGGCTCGGGGCGACCGTGTGACTGGACGACAATGTGGCGGCGCAGGTCCTGGACGTAGTGCTCCTCCAGAACGCGCCGGATCGCCTTGTGCTTATGACGAAATGCACACCATCGCGGCCCGGCTGAAAAAGCCCCGCACGTCGCTTCGCCGCCTGGTTTGACGACCACCCCACTTGATGGTACAAAGTGAGCACCACACCGACAGAACCACAAGCACAAGGCACAGGAGCCGACCGTGCGCGTTTCCCTCTTCATCACCTGCTTCAACGACACGCTCTTCCCCGAGACCGGCCGCTCCACCGTGCGGCTCCTCGAGCGGCTGGGGCACACCGTGGACTTCCCGCGCGAGCAGACCTGCTGCGGGCAAATGCACGTCAACACCGGCTACCAGCGCGAGGCGCTCCCGCTGCTGCGGCGCTTCGTGCAGATCTTCCGCGACGCCGAGGTCGTGGTGGCGCCCTCCGCCTCCTGCGTCGGGCTCGTGCGTGACCTGTACGGCCAGGTGGCCGCGCTGGCAGACGACCCGGCCCTCTCGCGCGAGGTGGCGCTGCTCCAGCCGCGCGTCTTCGAGCTCACGGAGTTCCTCACGCGCCTGGGCCACGTGGACGTGGGCGCTTACTTCCCGCACCGCGTCACCTACCACCCCACCTGCCACTCGCTGCGCGTCCTGCGCGTGGGGGACGCCCCGCTGCGCCTGCTGAGCGCCGTGCGCGGCATCGACCTGGTGCCGATGCCGGACGCCGACCAGTGCTGCGGCTTCGGCGGCACCTTCGCCATCAAAAACGCCGACACCTCGATGGCGATGCTGGGCGACAAGCTGCGCTCCACGCGCGAGACCCGCGCCGAGGTGGTGGTGGCGGCCGACAACTCCTGCCTGATGCACATCGGCGGGGCGCTCCACCGGCAGCGCGCCGGGGTGCGGACAATGCACATCGCCGAGGTGCTGGCGAGCACGGAGGGCAACCGATGAAGCCGCGATCCGTCCTGATCGAGCTCCAGCCGAAGTTCGAGCGCAACGCGCCCGGGGCGCTGGCCAACACTCAGCTCCGGCGCAACATGGGCAAGGCCACCCAGACGATCCGCGCCAAGCGTGCCGCCGTGGTGGGCGAGCTCGACGACTGGGAGCAGCTGCGCGAGGCCGGGCGGGCTATGAAGGAGCGCACCCTGCGCCACCTCGACACCTACCTCGCCCAGCTCGAGGAATCCGTGACACGCGCCGGCGGCCAGGTGCACTGGGCGCGCGACGCCGCCGAGGCCAATCGCATCGTCACGCAGATCGCCCGCTCCCACCGCGCGCGCGAGGTGATCAAGATCAAGTCGCTCACCACCGACGAGATCAAGCTCAATGCCGCGCTCGCCCAGGCGGGCATCACCGCCACCGAGACCGACCTGGCCGAGCTGATCATCCAGCTCGCCGGTGAGCACTCCTCGCACATCCTGGTGCCGGCCATCCACAAGAACCGCGCCGAGATCCGCGAGCTCTTCATGCGGACGCTGGGCATCAGCGAGCTCTCCGATGAGCCGAAGGCCCTGGCGGCAGCCGCGCGCGCCTACCTGCGCCGCAAGTTCCTCAACATCCCCGTGGCCGTCAGCGGCGTGAACTTCGCTGTGGCCGAGACCGGCGCCGTCTGCGTGGTTGAGTCCGAGGGCAACGGCCGCATGTGCCTGACACTGCCCAGGGTGCTGATCTCGGTCATGGGGATCGAGAAGGTCGTGCCCTCCTGGCAGGATATGGAGGTGTTCCTGCAGCTGCTGCCGCGCTCCTCCACCGGCGAGCGCATGAACCCCTACACCTCCGTCTGGACGGGGGTTGCGGCAGGGGACGGGCCGCAGGAGTTCCACCTGGTGCTGCTGGACAACGGCCGCACCCAGGTGCTGGCGGACCACATCGGGCGGCAGACGCTCAACTGCATCCGCTGCTCGGCCTGCCTGAACATCTGCCCGGTCTACGAGCGCACCGGCGGCCACGCCTACGGCTCGGTCTACCCCGGCCCGATCGGCGCGATCCTCACGCCGCAGCTGGTGGGCGTGGAGCACGCGCGCTCGCTGCCGTACGCCTCGTCGCTCTGCGGCGCGTGCTACGACGTCTGCCCGGTGAAGATCAACATCCCCGAGGTGCTGGTCCACATGCGCGGCGAGGTGGTGCGCCAGAAGCAGGACGCGGGCGGGCTCAGGGCCGCGCTCGACCCCGAGAACGTGGCGATGCAGGCCCTCTCCATGGTGTTTGGCAACCGCGTGGCCTACGAGCAGGCCCAGCAGCTCGCCAAGGTGGGCCAGTGGCCGCTGGTGCGCCAGGGGCACATCGAGTGGCTGCCGGGCATTCTCGGCGGCTGGACGGCTATGCGCGATATGCCGGCGGTGCCGCAGCAGACGTTCCGCGAGTGGTGGGAGGCCCGCGATGACAAGCGCTCGTGACGAAGTGCTGGGCCGCATCCGCGGCGCGCTGCAGGACGTGCCCACGGCCGAGCGGCCCGAGGACGTGCCTGTGGCCGGCGGCTACCGGACGCGCGATGAGCTGCCGCGCGAGGAGCTGGTGCACCGCTTCGCCGAGCGCGTGGCGGAGTACAAGGCGCGCGTGCGGCAGGTGACGGAGGCCGAGCTCCCCCAGGCAATCGCCGAGGCGATCCGCGCCCGCGGGGTGTGGCGTCTGGTGGTCCCCGCCGACGCGCCCGACACCTGGCTGCCGGAGTTCATCTCGCCGCTGCGCGACAGCGGGCAGCTCACGCACGAGGAGCTCGACGCCTGCGACGGGGTGCTCACGGGCTGCGCGCTCGGCGTGGCGCAGACAGGGACGATCGTGCTGGACCACGGGGCGCGCCAGGGGCGGCGGGCGATCTCGCTGCTGCCGGACTACCACCTCTGCCTGGTCTGGGCGCACCAGGTCGTCGGGCTCGTCCCCGAGGCGATCGCCGCGCTCGCGCCGGCCGCCCAGGAGCGCCGCCCGCTCACCTTCATCTCCGGCCCGTCGGCTACCTCGGACATCGAGCTCAATCGCGTCGAGGGAGTGCACGGCCCGCGCACCCTCGAGGTGCTGATCGTCCTCTAGCGACACGTCCCTCAAACAACAGGGCTGGCGCGCTCATCAGCACCCTCTCCCCCTGCCCCCCTCTCCCACACCGGGAGAGGGGCGAACCACCCGCCCTTCCCGCTCTGTGGAGGAGGGGCTGGGGGAACAGCGGCACGGGCGCGCGCCGCCGCCTGACGACCTGCGGCGCGCCTCGCAGCGCCAATGCCGCCGCCTGATCCAGCGAGAGCGCTGGTCCGCGCGCCCACGCAGCCCGGAAGTCCGCCTCGCCCATCGCGGCCCGCAGCTCGGCAGCGCACTTCTTCCCACGCAGAACGCTCCCCCAGGTCCAGCACCCCGCCGATACGGTCGAGCGCCAGCACCCCTGTCCCAGGAGCGTCAGGCATAGCCGCCACAGAGAACGCGCCAGAGCGAAGATACCCGGCCTCCGCATGCGGCCCCTCTGTGATCTAGATCATCGTCGCACGATGGCAGTGCGTGGTACGCTCCTATCACGCACTGCTCCCCAGATGACATCCCGGCCACAGCGCGAAGCATAACCCGCTCCCTGACCGATGCGTGCCCGCGGCCCTTGCAGGCCGCTGCGATCCGCCGCTCGCCCGCCGCAGCCCATCCGCTGCCCGCAGGCTGGCGCGGCGCACCTCCGTTCGCCGACCGACCCGGCGCCACAGCGCCGGCAGCGTGACTTGAGGAGGTCCGATGCATACGCTACCGGAAGAGCGCCCGACTCAGGAGGGCTACGATCTGTTCTGCCGCGCTATCACGAAGCGCGACGGAGATGCATGGGCGGAGATCGCGGGGCGCTACCGGTCACTGCTGGTCGCGTGGGCGCGGCGCTGCTCGGCGCGCACCGATGTGGGCGAGCCGTGCGAGGATATCGCCGACCAGGCACTGGCGCGGGCGTGGATGGCGCTGTCAAACGCCCAGGAGTGCGGCTTCCCGAGCCTGGCTGCGGCGCTCGGCTACCTGCGCACCTGCGTCAGCGCGGTGGTTATCGACCTGGCGCGCGCCCAGGTGTCACGGACGCGGCTCCAGCTCCAGCTCGAGGTCGGGTACAGCCCCAACCCGGAGCAGCAGGTGATCGAGGAGTTCTCCCACGAGGAGGTGTGGCGGCTCGTGAACCGGGTGGTGGGGTCAGAGCAGGAGCGGGTCGTTCTCCACGACAGCATCGTGCTGGGGATGGCCTCGCGCGAGATTCTCACACGCCACCCCTCCCTGTTCGACAGCATCGAGGCGGTGTACCGCGCCAAGCGCAACCTGTTCAGCAGGCTCCACCGCGACCAGGAGCTGCGCCAGATGTGGGAGGGGCCGGCGTAGCAGGTCACAGGCGCGCGGCCAGCCCCTTGATCTCGATCGGGAGGCCCGAGACACACAGGTAGACCGCCGCTGCCTCAGCCGCCAGCCGCTGGTTGAAGAAGCCCAGCCAGTCGCGGTAGGCCCGGCTGAGCGCGTCGGCGGGGACGATCCCCAGCCCGACTTCGTTGGTCACGGCGATCAGCTCGCAGCCAGAGGCGCGCCGCCACGCCAGCAGCGCGTCGAGCTCGGCGGACGCGCCCTCCCACGCCGCGCCCTCGGCCAGCAGCAGGTTGGAGACCCACAGCGTCACGCAGTCGAGCAGCACCACGGGCGCGGGCGCCACGGTCGCCAGGGCATCCGCCAGGCGCCGCGGCTCCTCGAGGGTCCGCCACCCGGCCGGGCGCTCTCCACGGTGGCGCGATATCTTCGCCGCCATCTCGTCGTCGAGCGGCTCGGCGGTGGCCACGAATAGCACGTCCTGCCCGCGCGCCTCGGCCAGCCGCTGCGCGAAGGTGCTCTTGCCGCTGCGGGCGCCGCCGGTGATGAGTGTGAGGGAGGGTATCATCTGTTCTCGAGCCTTGAGTCGTGAGTGTTGAGTCGTGAGTGTTGAGTCGTGAGTCGTACGTTCTGGGTCGTTCATCTGCGACGTATTGTCCCGGTGCGTATGCAGACGCTCTGGTCTCGAGCCGAACACAGCTCAAGACGCACGACTCACAGCTCACAGCTCAGAACTCGACCCCCGGCTGCGCCTTGATGCCCTGCTGATACGGGTGCTTCACCTCGCGCATCTCGGTCACGAGGTCGGCGTAGTCAACCAGCGCCTCCGGCGCGTCGCGGCCGGTGATGATCAGGTGCAGCTCGGGCGGCTTGTTGGCGCGCAGCCACGCCACCACCTCCTCCGCATCGAGCCACCCGAGTGTCATCACGTAGGTGAACTCATCCAGCAGGAAGATATCGTGCTGGCCGGCGAGGATGGCCTTCTTGCCTGTCTCCCACCCGTGGAGCGCCTTGGCGCGGGTCTCGTCGATGTCGCGGCTCGTCCAGGTGAACCCGTCGCCCATCGGCGTCAGCTCGATGCCGAGGTGGGCGGCGGTGCGGAGCTCGCCGAAGTTGGCGTTCTCGTGCTTGAAGAACTGAATTCCGCCGACGCGCATCTTGCGCCCCCAGGCGCGCACCAGCACCCCGAGCGCCGCGGTGGTTTTGCCTTTGCCGTTGCCGGTGTTGACGATCACGAGGCCGCGGCGGCCCCGCGTCTTGAGCGGTGAGTCTTCGGCCGCGGGGGCGTCGCCGGAGTCGCTCTCAGCGTCCGTGGGTTCCGTGCTCATCTTCGTCCTCCTCATCAAGTAGGTGGATAGTCGGGGTGCCGTAGCGCGGGTGGGCGCCGAGCGCCACCGGCGTATCATAGGCGTGGCTGAGGAGCTCCGGCGTCAGCACCGCCGCGGGGACGTCGCAGGCCACGAGCTCGCCGCCGCGCAGGAGCGCCAGGCGATCGGCGAACAGCGACGCCAGGTTGAGGTCGTGCACAGCAGCGACCACCGCCAGGCCCTCGCGCGCCAGCCGCCGCACCAGCCGCATCACCGAGCCCTGGTGGCGCAGGTCCAGGTGAGCGGTGGCCTCATCGAGCAGCAGCACACGCGGCTCCTGCGCCAGGGCGCGCGCCACCAGCACGCGCTGGAGCTCGCCGCCCGAGATCTCGCCGACGCGCCGGTCGGCCAGGGGCAGCACCCCAACGCGCTGCATCGCCTCGGTGGCCGCCACGTGATCGCGCGGGCGCTCACCCCCCAGCGGCGGCAGGTGCGGGTTGCGGCCCATCAGTACCACCTCGGCCACCGTAAAGCCATCCGGCAGGCTCAGGCCCTGCGGCACTACGGCGATGCTCCGCGCGCGCGCCAGCGGCGTGAGGCGCGCGATATCGACGCCATCGAGCGACACCGCGCCGCCGGTTAGGTGCAGTGTGCCGTCGAGCACGCGCAGCAGGGTGGTCTTGCCGGCGCCGTTCGGCCCGATCAGGCCGAGCACCTCGCCACCCCGCACCGCCAGGCTGACACCACGCAGGGCGGGGCGCCCGCGGTAGGCGGCGGTCACATTGTCGGCGGTGAGCAGCAGCTTCAGCGTCCCTTCAGCGTACGGAGCAGGTACAGGAAGAACGGCCCGCCCGCGAGCGCAGTCACCACCCCGAGCGGCAGCTCCTGCGGCGCGGCGGCGGTGCGGGCCACCAGGTCGGCGAGCATCAGGAACACCGCCCCCCCCAGGGTGGCCAGCGGCAGGACGCGGCGGTGGTCGGCGCCGGTGAGCAGGCGCGCGGTGTGCGGCGCGATCAGCCCGACGAAGCCGATCAGCCCGGCGAACGAGACCGCGGCGGCGGTGGCGAGCGTGGCCGCTACGATCACCACCAGGCGGACGCGCTCCACGTGCACGCCGAGCCGGCGGGCCTGGTCCTCGTCGAACAGCAGCAGGTTGAGCTGGCGGGCGTAGAGGTGCAGCACGACGATGCCGACCAGCGCGGGCGCCGCCACCGTCAGCACCGCGCCCCAGCCGGCGCCGCCGTAGCCGCCGAGCAGGAACGCCAGCACGCGCGACACCTGCTGCCCGCCGCGCAGCATCAGGTAGGTCGAGAGCGCACTGGCGATCGAGCCCACCGCCACCCCGGCAAGCACCAGCGCCGTCGTGTCCGCCCTGCGCCCCGTGCCGCCGAGCCGATACACGGTTGCTACGGCCACCAGGGCCCCCGCGAAGGCCCCGGCTGGCACGGCGATCGGCGTGGCCGGCAGCGCGCCCGCGGCCTGCAGCGTCATGGCACCGATGGCGCCGAGCCCCGCGCCAGCGGCCACGCCGATCAGGTAGGGATCAGCCAGCGGGTTGCGGAATAGGCCCTGGTAGGCGGCACCGGAGCAGGCCAGCGCCGCGCCCGCCAGCCCGATCAGCGCCACCCGCGGCAGCCGGATGTCGAGCAGGATGCGCTCGGACGACCCCGGCCAGTCGGGGGCGATGCCCAGCAGGGGAAGGCGCGACAGCATGATCTTCAGCGTGGTCTCCGGCGGGATGTACACGCTGCCCACCCCCACCGCGAGCAGCGCAGTCGCCAGCACGAGGCCCAGGCCGAGCGCCAGGAGCGACGCGGTCCGGCCACGGGGGCTCACACGCGCCTCCTGCTCACCCGCACCCACCAGGGCGCCTATCCTGACGATCTGCTTCTGCCGCATTGGTCCCTGCCTACTTCACCAGATCTGGGTGCAGGATCTTCGCGATCGCCTCGATCCCCTCGGCCATGCGCGGCCCGGGGCGGCTCACCAGGTCGGCGTCGATCGGGAAGACCTTGCCCTCCGCCACCGCGCCGATCACGTCCCAGCCGGGGCGCTGCCCCACCGACTCGACCGTCACGCCGTACTGCGCGTCGGCCAGGATGATCACCTGCGGGTCGCCGGCCACCACCTGCTCGGCGCTCACCTGCGGGTAGGGGTTGTCCCCGGTGCCGAAGATGTTCTCGCCGCCGGCCAGCGTGATCAGCTCGTTCACAAAGCTGCCCGCGCCCACGGTGTACGGTTTGGCCGGGTCAGTGGCGTCCAGCTCCCAGAACACGCGCGGCTTCGCCTCAGCCGCGCCCACGGCCTCGCCCAGCTCGATGATGCGGCTCTGCATGGACTCGACCAGCGTGGCGGCGGCGTCGGCCGTTCCGGTAGCGCGGCCAACCAGCTCGATGTCCTGGTAGACGCTCGCGACCGACGACTCGACCTGGCCCACGACCAGCACGGTGATGCCGAGGTCGGCCAGCTTCTGGATCTGCTCGGGCGCGGTGATCCCGGCGGCCAGCACCAGGTCGGGCTCGAGCGCGGCGATCTGCTCGAAGTTGACGGTGCCGAAGCTGCCGATCTTCGGCAGGTCGGCGGTCTCGGCCGGGTAGTTGGAGAAGTCGTCCACCGCCGCCACCTGCGGACCGAGCCCGAGCGCGAAGGCGATCTCGGTGGTGCTCGGCGCGAGCGAGACGATCGTCTCAGGCGGCGCCTCGAGCGTCACCTCACGGCCGGCGGAGTCCGTCACGGTCACGGCGCTGCCGCCGGGCGCCTCGGTCGGGGCGGGGGTGGGCTCGGCGGGCGCCTCGGTGGGAGCCGGCGCATCGGTGGGAACCGGCGCCTCTGTCGGCGCGGCGGCGGGAGCGTCCGTCGCGGCGGGCGCCGCCGTGGGGACGGGGGAAGCGGGCTGGCCGCAGGCAGCCAGGGAGAAGATCAGGGCGAGGAGCGGGAGAAGAAGTCGGCGTACCATCGGTCGTATCTCCAGAGCATCTGTAGCAGAAGAAACAAAAACACCTGGCCTCTCGGCCAGGTGACGGATAGAATGCGGCTAGCCCCCCGGGTCAGCGCGGCATCAGAGCGTCACCTCCTTGCATCGAGAAGGGTCAACACGCGTCGTCGAGGCAGGCGTCCTGGCTTCTCTCCAAGCGGAGAGTTACAGTTGCGGCACAGCGCTGGACTCACACCAGCTTCCACCTTTATGCCCTAGCATCCGGGCTTACGGGTCACCTCGACCGTGCAGGTTGTGCAGGTACCGAATGAGATTATAGCACTCTTTGTCGGAGAGGAGGCGGGTCACGCCTCGAGCACGAAGTCCGTCACCACCGGGTAGTGGTCGCTGGGGTAGTGCGGCGGCACGGCGTCCGTGACGATCGCGCAGGCAGTGGGGCGCAGCCCGCGCGCCAGCACCCAGTCGATCCGGTCGAGCGCGTCGTGCGGCTGTGGCTGGAAGCCGTCCCCTTTGAAGCCGTGGAATGTCATCACCGGGGCACCGCCGTGGAGGCGCGCGTGGCTGTCCTCCAGGCCCGCCGCGAGCAGCGCGTGGTGTGCAGCCGAGCCAGGCGGGCAGTTGAAGTCCCCCGTGACCACAGCCGGGACGCCGTCGGCCCACAGGGCGCCCAGGCGCTCAGCGATCAGGGTCGCCCCCTGCGCGCGGGCCGGCTCGCTGATGTGGTCAAGGTGCGTGTTCAGGTGCAGCAGCTCCGCTCCGGCCTCGGGCAGCGCCAGGCGCACCCAGCCAGCCGAGCGGATGCAGTCGGTGCCCCACGCGGCCGAGTGCACACCGGGCGTCGTGCTGAGCCAGAAGCCGCCTGTGTCGCGCAGCTTCAGCCGCTCGCGCCGCCAGAAGATCGCGGGGTACTGGAAGGGCGGCACGTTGTTGTAGCCGGGGCCGAGGGCCGCCTCGTAGCCGCGCAGGTGCTCGCGGTAGAAGGCGTAGTTCTGCAGCTCCAGCTCCTGGAAGCCAATCAGGTCCGGCGCGTAGCGGCGGATGACGTCGGCGCTCAGCGCGGCGCGGTTCGGCCAGACGTTCTCACCGTCCTGGAAGCGTGCGCCACGCACGTTGAAGGTCATTACTCGGATTGTGTGGCTCATGGCGTAGATTATACCGCAGGGTCGCGGCGCCTCAGACCGGCCAGAGCAGCGGCGCCAGCAGCACCACGATCGCCCCCACCAGCAGGGTCACCGGCGCCCCTACCTTGACGAAGTCCGCGAACTGGTAGCGGCCCGGGCCGTACACCAGCAGGTTCCCGTGGTGGCCGATCGGCGTCAGGAAGGACGCCACCGCCGCCATCGCCACCGTGACGACATAGGCCTCGGGCGAGTGTCCGAGCGCGGCCGCCAGCGCCGCGGCTACAGGCGCGAACACCGCCGTGGTGGCCGCATCCGACATGAACTGCGTCAGCACGGCCACCAGCGCGAAGATCGCCCCCAGCACAATGTACTGGTTCAGGCCCCCCACCGCACCGTGAAGCCAGCTCGCCAGCAGCTCCGAGGTGCCGGTGGCCTGCATGGCCGCGCCGAGCGGCAGCGCCCCGGCGATGAACACGTAGATGCGGCCGTCGATGCTGCGGTAGGCCTGCCGCCCGGAGATGCAGCGGGTGAGGACCATCGTAAGGGCGCCGGCTACCGCGGCGATCTCGATGCTCAGCACCCCCGTCGCGGTAGCAGCGATCGTCGCGGCCATGATCACCCCCGCCAGCGCCGCCCGGTGTCGCGAGCGCGCCTCGCCGTGGAACGGCACCAGCATCATGAAGCGCGGGTCGAGCCGGACCCGCTCCAGCGCCTCCTCCTCCCCCTGCAGCACCAGGACGTCGCCGCCGCGCAGCTTGGTGCGCGAGAGCTCCTCCTGCAGCCAGCCGCGCTGGCGCCACAGCCCCACGACGATAGCGCCGTAGCGGCGGCGGAAGTCCACCTCGCCGATCGTGCGCCCGATCAGGTCCGAGCCCGGCCCGACCACCGCCTGCACCAGCCGCTCCGCGATCTCGTCCGGGTCGCCCTCGCGGCCGGACGCAGCGCCGTACTTCGATACTGGGTGCAGCTCGACCCCCGGCTCCTGCCGGATAGCCACCAGGTCCTCGGGCGTGGTCCGCACCAGCAGCACGTCGCCGTCGGCGATCTGGCGCGACTTCGGCACACCGCGCATCCGCTCCCCGCCGCGCATCACGCCCACCACGTTCAGGCGGAAGCGCGTGTCCTCCTGGACCTCGCCGATCGTCTTGCCCAGAAACGGCGACTCGGGCATGATCGTGAGCTCGGTGAAGTAGTCGTCCAGACGAAAGCGCTCGGCGCCGCCCTCGCCGCCGGTGTTGGCCGGCAGCAGGAAGCGGCCGGCGAGCAGCATGAAGGTGGTACCGACCGCCGAGAGCGCCAGGCCGATCGGCGCGATCGAGAAGATGCCAAGCCCGGGGCGGCCGGCCTGCTGGAGAACGCCGCTGGCGATCAGGAAGGCCGGCGCGCCGATGATCGTGATGGTGGTGCCCAGCGAGGCAGCCATCGCCAGCGGCATCAGCAGCTTGGAGGCCGGGATCTGCCGCTCGCGCGCCAGGTTGAGCGTCACCGGCAGCATCACGGCCGTGGTGGTCAGGTGGTGGGTGAAGGCCGAGAGCAGCGCCACGGCCGGCATGATCACCCCCAGGGCGCGCACCTCGCTCTGCCCGGCGAGCCGCCCGATCCAGCCGCCGATGATGTCAGCCAGCCCGGTCTGGTGGACAGCGCCGCTCAGCACGAAGATCGCCGCCACCACAATCGCGGGCTCGCTGCTGAAGCCGCTCAGGGCCTGCTCCGGCTCGAGCACGCCGGTGACGGCGAGCGCAACGACGATGCCGACGGCGACGACGTCGTTGCGCAGCCGCTCGGTGAGCAGCAGCCCGAAAGCTACCACCAGGATCGCAAGGTAGATCACCTGGTGCATGGTGAGCTCAGGCATCGCCGCGCCTGCGCTCCTCTTCCGCAGACTCGTGGTCGTGGCTGGGCTGCCCGTCGATGATGAGCAGGATCTCCTCGGTGTCGGGACCGGGCTCGGGGACGGCGGCGGCACCGGTCATCTGGCGGATGCGGTCGTAGCCGTAGTGCTCCCGTGGCGCGACGGCCCCGTCGTCGTTCACTGGGTGACGTGCGCTGCCCCGGTCGCTGACCATCGTGGCGCTCCTTTTACAGCCCGCCGGTCGCGCGGGCATCGAGCAGGCAATCAAGGCAAGCGGGGTGCCAGGAGCAGCGCGAGGACGCGGGGCGACGAGGCGGGTTTGGCTACCCCGCGACTGCGTGAGCTCGCGGCGCGCCGGCGGTCTCCCCGGGTGCCTGTCGCTGCTGCCGGAAGTAGCGCCAGGCGAGCAGCGCAGCGCCCACGGAGATCGCGTAGGCAGTCAGGTCAGCCGCATCGAGTGGCCCGCGGCGCCCCACCACATTCCAGCCGCCGCTCGGAGTGGTTCCTACAGCCATGGGCCGATGCAGATTACCACTGCTCCGCGGCGCGGGCCGGTCCCGGTAGAGGTGCTCGCGGTCGGCCTGCACCGCCATGATCGCCTCGGCGGCGGCGGGGGCCAGGGCGTAGAACAGCGCAAAGAGGCGCCCGGCGCCGCCGACGATCACCTCGCGCCGCGGCTCCTCGGCCACGCGCACGATTGTGGCGGCAGCGCGCTCCACCGGGTAGACTGGCGGGAAGGCCTTGACCTGGCGGCCGGTGTGGTTCGCCGCGCGCTCAAAGATCGGCGTGTCGATCGGCGAGGGCATCACGGTGCAGACGTGGATGTGCTCCTGGCCCTCCAGCATCAGCTCCTGGCGCAGGCAGCCACCGAGCGCGCGCACAGCGTGCTTGCTCATCACGTAGGCACTGGTGTAGGCCTGGGTGATGAGCGAGTCGACCGAGGCGATGTTGATCAGGGTGCCGCGCCCCTGCTGGCGGAAGATCGGCAGCGCGGCCCGCGCGCCGTGGACGTAGCCAAGCACGTTGATGTCAAACAGGCGCCGGAAGTCCTCCGGCGGCTCCTCGCCGAAGCGCGCGAGCATGTACACCGACGCGTCGTTCACCCACACGTCGATCCGCCCGAACGCCTCAAGCGCCCGCTGCGCCAGCATCCGTACAGACTGCTCGTCGGAGGTGTCCACCGGCACCGCCAGTGCCCGCACCCCCATGCGCTCGCACTCCAGCGCCAGCTCGCGCAGCAGCTCCTCGCGCCGTGCCCCCAGCACGAGATGCGCGCCCTTCGCAGCGAACATGCGGGCGCTCTCACGCCCGATCCCGCTCGATGCACCCGTTATGACAACAACTGCATTCCGTAGGTTCTGAGCCATCCGTCCCCTCCTCATCGCTCTCTTCGCGAGAGAAGGGGACGCAACTTGTGTGCCAGGGGCGAGGAGTGTGTCTTGAGGCGTGAGAGCCGGGGGTGAGGCGTGAGGCGTGAGTCTTGAGGCGTGAGAGCCCGGGCGCAATCGGTGTAGTACCGCACCAATTGCGCCCCTCGTTCAGCGTTCAGCGTTCAGCGTTCAGCGCTCAGCGCTCCTGATCAACCTGTATCGGGATGCGGATCACGTCATCCGAGGCGCGGCCGCTCGCCACCGTGAGCGGGAGGCGCTCGAGCGAGGGCCAGCGATACATCCCGACCGCCAGGGTGTAGGGCCCGGGCGGCAGCCCCTCGGGGAGCCGGACACGCCGCACATCCAGCACCAGATCACCCTCGCGCCACTGCGTCGTCGGGAGG
Organism: Chloroflexota bacterium; assembly: GCA_039805565.1. Taxonomy (GTDB): domain Bacteria; phylum Chloroflexota; class Chloroflexia; order Chloroflexales; family Roseiflexaceae; genus CALJIC01. The sequence continues at coordinate 51,931 of JBDLTZ010000100.1, forward strand.
ATGCCGGTGGCGGGAGGGCCATCCCCCTGCGCCACACGTTCGCCGCGCGAGTCCAGCACGTGCACCAGCACGCTCCGCTCGTCGAGCGCCTCGCGCACGCACTGCCACCAGAGCGCGACCAGAACCTCGCCGCCGGGCGCGGGCGCCTCGGTCAGCAGCGTGTAGCCTTGGAGCCGCACGTCGTCAGCCACCCACGCGTCCGCCCGCGTCGCGGGGCGCTCGACGCTCGCCGCCAGCAGCGAGGTGTCATCGACCCACTCGACGCGCACGCTGCCGTCCCGCTCAACGCGGAACTGAAAGATATCCGCGGGCGGGAGCAGTGGCAAGGCCTCGGCGCCCACGTAGAACCGGCCCGTGTACGTGCCCGGGCGCAGACCTCCGAAGTGCACGCCGATCGGCAACTGCGCACCGCCGCTATCTACCGCCGATGCAGCGCCGGTCTGGAGGTTCAGCGTTAGCACCAGCTCCTGGGCGTCCTGACGCGGACTCAGCGTCGCGCCGTACCAGCCGTACTGAACGCCAACATCAGTGTCCCAAACATCGAGCGAGACCACCAGGGGACCGCTGTCCGGCAGCAGCGTCTCGATGCGGGCCGTGACGGACGAGCCCTGGGCGTCTGCCACTGCTCGCGCCACGATCCCGGCGTGGTCGCCGTCTTCCTGGGCCAGAGCATCCGGCGCGGGCTCGGCGAGAGTCAGGTAGCGCACGAGCAGCGGCTCCCCACCGACGTTTCGCAGCGTGAGCAGGCCCGGGGTCGCGTAATCGCCAAGGTGCAGAGCGGTGACTCCAGGCGCGAGCGAGGAGACCCGGCCATCGATCTCGATGGCGCTCGCCCGCAGCGTAGCGACCGAGATCGTAGCGGAGCGAGGCTGGCCACCGGCGAGATCGGCGGGGGCGAAGGCAACGTCATCCGCCCCGAGGGAGAGCGCGAGCGTCTGGCCAGGCGGTAGCGTCTGGTCAAGCCGCAGGTGGGCTCTGGTGCGCTCGGGGCGGCGGTAGAGCGCAAACGACCCACCGCGCCAGATCGCGTCGTGGAAGCCCCACGGCTCGGGCTCCTCAGAGGCGTACAGCAGACCAAACTCCCCGATCTCCCCCGACTCACCGGCCTGGGAGGAGGCGTAGCCCGTGCGGACGCGCCCGATCACCCGCGCGTGGTCCAGCAAGTAGGCGGCGAGCCCGGCCGAGACCCCCTGGGCGCGCGGGTCGGATGTCATTGTGACGGTGCTGCCAGCAGGGACAAGCTCGCGCAGCGCCATCAGCGCTGGGAGCTCGCGGTCGAACAGACCCGGCCGCCCCCAGTGGTCGTGCACGATGCGCGCCTGGCTTACGGTGAGCAGCACACAGATGAGCGCGGCCGGGGCGAGGACGAGCGGGCGCCACCGGGGGCGAAGGTACTGCCACAAGCCCTGGGCGCCGGCGGCGGCCAGCCCGAGGAACACCCACCCCGCGTAGGCGCCTGTCTTCATGTAGGCGTAGGGGTAGGCGCGGACGTAGCGCAGCCAGAGGAGCACCGCGAGCGTCGCGAGAGCCATGCCGAGCCAGCGATCGCGCCGTGGCCCGAGCGCCAGTCCGGCCAGCGCCAGCCCCCCGGCGACGACAGCGCCCAGGAGCTGGAGCAGGCTGGGGGCCTCGGCCGCGCCGCGCGAGAACGGCGTTAGCCCGAGGGTGTCCGCAGCGCTGATGAAATGGAAGACGCCCAGGGTGGTGAGCTGCTCGCCGTAGCGGAAGTTGAACCCCTGCGTGTAGTCGACCAGCGTCGGGGCGGCCAGCAGCAGTGTGAGCACGACAAGCAGGGAGGCGGCGCCGGCGAGCCGCAGCGCGTCGGCACGTCGTTCGATCAGTGTGGCTACACCGATCCCGGCGGCGAGCGGCGCGAACAGCGTCAGCGCGGGGTAGTAGGTCACCGGCAGCGCCGCCAGCGCCACAGTCGCCGGCAGCAGGCCAGGAATCGACGCGGCCCGGCGCTCCACCAGGTCCTCCACCGCCGATGCCCCGAGCGCCAGCCCGAGCGGGATCAGCGGCCAGGCGGCGAGCTGCATCCCGAAGTTGAAGTACGAGACCCACAGCAGCAGGGCGCTCGCGCTCGCGAAGAATGCGCCCAGGAGCGCCGGCAGCCGCCCCAGGCCGAGCGTGGTGCGGAGCAGCAGGAAGACGGCCAGCACGCCGAGGGCGCGCAGCCAGGCCAGCAGCGGCGCGAAGCTCACCAGGGCATCGGCGCGCGCCAGGAGGTTCACCGACCCATGCCATACGCTGAAGCCCAGCGTCAGCCCGATCGCCGGCGGCCGGGCGTTGATGTCACGCAGTGGGTTCTCCGGGGCTGTGGCGATGGCCGAGACCGGCCCGCGCTCGAGGTAGCGCGCTGTGGGCAGATAGTTCTCGGTATCCCACCCAGCGCCGACTATCGCGCTGTGCCCGTAGTTCAGCAGCGGGGCCACGCCAACGATGAGTGTGAGCAGCAGCAGCATCAGCAGCGGCAGAAGCTCCGGAAGCGTGGCCGATGGAAAGCTCGCGCGCCTGCGCCAGGCCGCAACGTTCAGCGCACCGGTCACGCTGATCAGTACCACCAGCGCCGGCCCGAGGCCGCTAACGGTGCGGACGGCCCAGTAGCCGACCACGACCACGAGCGCGTAGCCGACGAGCGGCGCGAACAGGTCTGCGTAGGGGCGGAGCGGCGCGGGGAGAGCCAGGCGGGAGAGACCCCAGCCGCACCAGGCGGCGAGGGCGGTCGCCACGACAAGGATGGCGGAGAGCTGCAACGCGAAGGAGACGTACGTGGTCATTGGCGTGCTTTCCGCCACACAGCAATTCGCCCGGCGATCCCGGGCGTATGTGGCGGAAGGGCGGCGCGCGCTACCCCAACACCAGCCTCGCGGCAGTCACTATGCGGCGTTATGTCTTAATGTTCTATTTACATGTTTACATATTTTTGATCTCTTTGTCAAGCGGTGTCACCGGCGCCGCTCAGACTGCTATACTTTGGTAGTAGAAGCCGGCGCGCAGGACCTGGCGGGAGCAGATGATATCAGCGGTAGATGACAAACTGTTCGGGCAGCTGCTGCGGCGCATCGACCCAGCGCTCCGCCTGCTGCGCGCGTGGCCGCTCGCGGGCGGAGTCTCGGCTCAGGTGATGGGGATCGAGTACATCACCGCCGATGGCTGCACCGGTCGGCTCGTCGTCCGGCGCCACGGCGATGCGGACCGCGCCCGCAACCCACGCATCGCCGCCGACGAGTACGCGCTCCTCCAGCGGCTGCACGCTGCCGGCCTGGCCGTGCCGGCGCCGCGCCACCTCGATGAGTCCGGCGAGCTCTTTCCCGACCCGGTCCTGGTTATCGAGCACGTCGAGGGGACGAGCGACTTCGCCGCCACCCCGGGCCAGATCGCGCAGCTCGCCGCGCAGCTCGCGGCCATCCACGGGCTCGACGTCGCGCGCCTCGACGTGGCCTTCCTCCCACGCCAGGCCGAGATTGTTGCCCGGCAGCTGCGGGCGCGCCCGGCGAGCACGCACCTGCAGACGGTCGAGGGCCGCGTGTGGGACCTGCTCGAGAGGGCCTGGCCGGTGGTGCAGCGCAATCCGCCCGCGCTGCTGCACGGCGACTACTGGCCGGGGAACATGCTCTGGCGCGACGGACGACTGGCCGCGGTGATCGACTGGGAGGACGCGGCGGTGGGAGACCCGCTCGCCGACGTCGCGAACTGCCGGCTAGAGCTGTTGTGGGCGGGCGGCGCCGAGGCGGCGGAGCTGTTCACACGGCACTACTGCTCGCTGGCGCCGCTCGACACCGCCGAGCTCCCCTACTGGGAGCTCTGCGCGGCGCTGCGGCCGCTGCGAAACATGAGCTCCTGGGGCCTCGACGCGGAGGCCGAGCGGGCGATGCGCGCCGCACTGGAAATGTGCGTGTTGCAGGCTCTCGCGCGGCTGGGCGCGGAGTGAGCACAAGGAGACAGCAGCATGGAGCAGTCGTTCGAGCCAGGCCAGATCATCATTCTGAACGGCGCCCCCCGCTCGGGTAAGTCCAGCATCGCCGCCGCCATCCAGGAGACCTTCGACGGCCTCTGGATGAACCTGGGAGTCGACCGCTTCATGCAGATGACGCCGGCGCGCTACCACCCCGGGATCGGGCTGCGCCCCGGCGGCGAGCGCCCGGACCTCGAGCCGCTCGTGGCGAGGCTGTACGCCGCGATGTACGAGTCGATCGCCGCCCACAGCCGCCTCGGGCTAAACGTGGTGGTCGACGTGGGCCACCACGACTCCTACGCCATCCCGCGCGGCATCCTCCCAGCGTGTGCCCGCCGGCTGCGCGGCCTCCCGGCGCTCCTCGTGGGGGTGCGCTGCCCGCTCGAGGCCATCCTGGAGCGCCGCCGCAGCAGCGGCTACCTCGCGGGCCAGGCGGGCGACGAGGCGGTGCCCCCGCCCATCCTCCGCTGGCAGCACGAGGTCCACATCCCCGGCATCTACGACCTGGAGGTTGACACTAGCGTGCTGAGCCCCCAGCAGTGCGCCGAGCGCATTCGCCGCCACCTCGCCGAGGGCCCCGCGCCCGCCGCGCTCGTGAGGCTTGAGGCTTGAGGCGTGAGGCGTGAGAGCCGGGGACCGATGCTCTTGAGGCGTGAGGCGTGAGAGCCGGGGGTGAGTTGAATCGTGAGGCGTGAGAGCCGGGAAGTGATCGGTGCTGTGCAGCTTCGATCGCTTCCTGGCTCTTCAGCGTTCAGCGTTCAGCGTTCAGCGTTCCGCAGTCAGCGTTCCGCGGTCAGGTGTGCCGCCAGCAGTGCGTCGAACTCCGCCGGCTTCTCGATATAGGGCGTATGGCCGCACTCCGCGAACACCTCCTCGCGGTACGTACCGCCTGCCTCGCGGTAGCGCTCCAGCACGAAGCGCACCTGGCCCACCATCGGCTGCGGCGGATGGATCTCCGCACCCGGCCACCCGGGCACCGCGCCGATCTGGCCCAGGAAGCCGAGGTCGAACAGCGACGTGTCCGACACAATCTGGTCGTCGGCGCCGCGCACCCAAAGCACCGGCGGCTTGTGCGCCGCGCCCACAAAGCGCGCCACCACGTCGCCCGCGTACTTCGGCGAGATCGCGTTGATCGGCCCGAGCACGCCCGGCGCCGCCCCCGGCCAGTTCGCGGAGGGCGTCATGTCGCCCGGGTACTTGTCCGGCCCAACCTTCTCTCTGAGCATGGACGAGAGCAGCTCTTCCTCGCGCGCCGATACGAACGGCGACTTCCAGTAGAAGCTGTTCATCACCACGCGTGGCGAGGCCAGGCCGTGCTCTGTACCGCGGTAGCCCTCCCCCATAAGACGCGCGAACTCCGGGTTCACCGTGCCGCCGCCCGACGCCCCAAAATCCTCGTAGGTCGGCGTCCCCTCCACATCGCGCGTGCCGCCGAAGCCGAACGGCGAGCTCGGGGCCGCGAGTGTGACGCTGAGGATGGCCTGCCCGGCCGCGGGGACCAGGCCGAACAGCACCGAGCCGCCGAGCGAGTGCCCGACGACGTGGTAGTGCGAGAGGCCCAGCGTCGCCACAAGCGCCAGCAGGTCGTCCACCCAGTCGCCGACACCGCGCGTAGCGTCCACCAGCGCATCCTCAGTGTCGCCGTAGCCGCGTAGGTCCGGCGCGACGCCGCGAAAGCCAGGAGGAAGGCGCAGCATCGTCTCTTCCCAGAAGGTCGCCGAGGAGGCGTTGCCGTGGACGAACAGCACCGGGGTGCCGTCCTCAGGGCCGCTGAGCAGCACATGGGTCCGGAGGCGAGGCGTGTCGATCATCCGTGAGGTGATGCCGGGTAGCGTGGGGATGGTACTCACTCGGTGCTCCTTCAGTGTGAACGGATCGGGGCTTCAGTAGTATGTAGGCACGAAGTGCAACGTGCAACTTCCACGGGTAGGCCGATTGATGCTGGAACAGATCTCCCTCTTGATGTTTCACTTCCCGTAGCGCTCTCGCAGCTCCTGCTTGTCCACCTTGCCGGCTGCGGTCTTGGGCAGCGACGGGGTGAACACGACCGCGCGGGGGATCTTGTAGCGCGCCAGCCGCTCGCGGCAGAACCCGAGCAGGTCGTCGGCGTCAAGCACAGCCTCGGGGAGTGCCGCCACCACCGCCAGACCCACCTCACCCCACTTCGGGTCCGGCACGCCCACGACCGCCGCCTCGGCCACGGCTGGGTGGGACGCCAGGACGCTCTCGATCTCCGCCGGGTAGATGTTCTCTCCGCCAGAGATGATCACGTCCTTCAGGCGCCCGACGATCGTGTAGCAGCCATCCTCATCGGAGCGCGCCAGGTCGCCGGTGTGCAGCCAGCCGCCCACGATCGCCCGGGCCGTCTCCTCAGGGCGGCGCCAGTAGCCGGCGCAGACGTGCGGGCCGCGGACGTGAAGCTCGCCGACCTCGCCCGGCGCGCACGGCCGCCCCTCGGCATCCATCACTCGCGCATCGATGTGCATGAGCGGGTAGCCGACGGCCCCGGGCTTGCGCCGCAGCTCCTCGGAGGGCAGCCAGAAGGTGTTCGGGCCGGCCTCGGTGAGCCCGTAGCCCAGCTTGAAGTCCACCCCACGCGCCCAGAACGCCTCGCGCACCGGGTCGGGGCAGGGCGCGCCGCCGCTGATCACCAGCTTGAGGCACGCGAAGTCGGCCGTGGCCCAGCGCGGGTGCTGCTGCAGCGCCACGAACATCGTCGGCACGCCGAAGAACAGCGTCACGCCCGCGCCCTCGAGCAGATCGTACACCTGCTCCGGGTCGAAGCCGCGGCAGACGACCGACGCTCCCCCGGCGTAGACCAGCGGCGCGGTGAAGACGTTCAGGCCGCCGGTGTGGAACAGCGGCGCGTTGAGGATCGCCACGTCGTCCTGACACAGGCCCCAGCTCGTGACCGTGTTGACGGCGTTCCAGGTGATGTTGCCGTGGGTCAGCAGCGCGCCCTTCGGCAGCCCGGTAGTGCCGCCAGTGTAGCAGATCACCCACGGGTCATCCCAGGAGAGCTCGACGGGCGGCGGCGGGGTGTCGGGAAGCCGCTCGCGCTCGGCGAGCAGGAGGTCATCGGGGCTGACGCGGGCGGCTTCGTCCAGCGCCAGGTAGCGGCCCACCGGCGCGCCGGCCTCGCGCAGCGCGGCGACCTGCGCGGCAAAAGCCGGGCCGTAGACCAGCGCGGCGGGAGTGGCGTCGGCAACCAGCGCGGCGAGCTCGTGGGCCGTGAGCCGCCAGTTGAGGGTCTGGAGCACGGCGCCGAGCTTGCCACAGGCGAACCAGAGGTCCAGGTAGGGGACGCAGTTGTGTGCGAGCACGGCCACGCGGTCGCCGCGGCTCACGCCGAGACGCTCGCGGAGCAGGTGGGCGGTGCGGTTAGCGGCGACGTCCCAGGCGCGGTACGAGATTGCCCGGCCGCCATCGGTCTCGTCGATCAGGGCGGTCCGTGAGGGGGAGAGCCGGGCGCGCCGCCCGAGCCAGTCGCCGATCAGCATGGGTCCTCACTCGCATCGCCGGGGAGGCGGCGGCAGCGTCCTTGAGATGTGCGACACGCGGTACGGCAATGCTAGCGGAGCCAGTTACATTCGAGTAACAGGGCATCGGCGGCCAGCGCGTACCAGGCGCCCGTGGCCGAATACGTGCTGATATCAAAGTTGGAGGAGCACGCACCGAGATGCCGCGCATAGCAGGGAGACACCACATGGAGCCCAAGGACTGGCTTGTGCAGCCTGACCGCAAGCAGATTCGCCTCGCCCAGCACCCCACCGACGCCAGTGGAGCGCTCGCCGACGAGGATGCCGCCCGGGAGCACGCCACCGCGCTGATGAGCGAGCTGACGCGCTGTCAGGCCATATTCCATGCGCACGCCCAGTACGGGCTGCTCGTCCTCCTGCACGGGATGGATGCCGCCGGCAAAGATGAGACCATCCAGACAGTCTTCTCCTCGCTCGACCCGCAAGTGTGCCAGGCGAAGCAGTTCAAGGCCCCGACGACGACCGAGCGGCAGCACGACTACCTCTGGCGGGCGGCCCAGGCGCTGCCCACCCGCGGCCAGGTGGCCGTCTTCAACCGCTCGTACTACGAGCAGGTCACCTCCGAGCAGATCTACCCCGACCAGATCGACCAGTGGGGCCTGCCGCCCAAGGCGCGCGAGGACCTCTGGGACAAGCGCTACGCCCAGATCAACAGCTTCGAGCGCCACCTTGTCGAGAACGGGTTTCGGGTCATCAAGCTCTTTCTGCACATCTCGAAAGAGATCGAGCGAGAGCGCCTGCTGGAGCGGATCGACCGGCCGGAGCTCCAGGGAGAATTCTCCGAGTCCGATCTGCGGCACCACCACGACTGGGACGCCTTTCAGACATCCTACGAGGCCATGCTCTCCCGGACGAGCACGGCGTGGTCGCCCTGGTACGTCATCCCCGCCAACCAGCGCTGGTACACCTACGCGGCGGTCACATCGGTGCTGGTCCGCGAGCTCAAGTCGCTCCACACCGACTTCCCATCACTCGACGATGCGGCGCAGCGGAAGCTCCAGGAGGCGCGCGTGGAGCTGCTGCGCGAGCGGAGCGTGTGACCGCAGCGTCGCAGCCCTCGCGCCCCGTGGTACACTGACCACACACCCCATCGGAATGAGGATGGCGATGATCCACTCTGAGCAGATCGTGCGTTGCCTGGAACCGCCGCGGCGCGAGGGGTGGAGCTGACGCCGGCAGGGGAGGTTGTATGGACATCACGCTCTTCGGCGCGGCCGGCGAGGTGACCGGCTCAGCGTACTACGTCGAGACCGAGCGGGCGCGGGTGCTGGTGGACTTCGGCATCTTCCAGGGCGGCCGGGCCGACGAGCAGCGCAACCGCGTACCCGATGGGCTGGACGTGGGCGCGCTCGACGCGGTGGTGCTGACCCACGCACACCTGGACCACAGCGGGCGGCTGCCCCTGCTGGCGCGCGCCGGGTATCGCCAGCCGATCTACGCCACCCCCGGCACGATCGACATCGTCGGCCTGCTGCTGCGCGACTCCGCCCGCATCCAGCAGGACGACGCCGCGCGCGAGAACCGCCGCCGCGAGCGGGCCGGGCTGGCGCCGCTGCCGCCGCCCTACACCGAGGAGGACGTCGAGCGGCTGCTGGGGCTGCTGGAGCCGCTGCCCTACGACGCCCCGCTCGAGGTGGCGCCGGGCGTGGCGGTGCGCGCCCGCGAGGCCGGGCACGTGCTGGGGTCGGCCAGCCTGGAGCTCGGCGCTGAGGAGGGCAGGCGCCGCACCGCCGTGGTCTTCTCGGGCGACATCGGGCCGCGCAGCGTGCCCATCCTGCGCGACCCCGAGCCGCCCGCGCGGGCCGACTTGGTGTTCCTCGAGTCCACCTACGGCGACCGCGACCACCGGCCGCTGGCGGAGACCGTGGCCGAGTTCGAGAAGCTGGTGCTGGAGGCCGTGCTGAACCGCGGCAAGATCCTCGTCCCCTCGTTCGCCGTCGGGCGCGCGCAGCAGCTCCTGTACCACCTCGCCGAGCTGTTCGAGCGCGGCGCCGTGCCGCCGTTCCCGGTCTACCTCGACAGCCCGATGGGCATCGCCGCCACCGAGATCTACCTGCGCCACCCCGAGCTGGCCGACGACGACCCGGGCGCCTTCGAGTCGCGGCGGGCGCTGCGGCGGGCGCTGGAGACCCTGAGCTTCACCGCGTCGGCGGCCGAGTCGCGCGAGCTGAACGACATGGACGGCCCATGTATGATCATCGCCGGCTCAGGCATGGCCAACGCCGGCCGGATCGTCCACCACCTGCGACACAACCTGTGGCGGCGCGAGGCGGTGGTGCTGATCGTCGGCTACCAGGCCGAGGGGACGCTGGGGCGGCAGCTGGCCGAGGGGGCGCGGCAGGTGTCGATCTTCGGCGACCGGATCGCGGTGCGGGCGAAGGTGCGGACGCTGGGCGGCTTCAGCGCGCACGCCGGACAGAGCGAGCTGCTGGAGTGGGTGCGGCCGATGGCCGAGGGCGGGGCGCGGGTGGCGCTGACCCACGGTGAGGCGCGCGGACGTCTGCCGCTGGCCGAGCTGATCGCCAGGCGCTACGGTGTCGAGCCGGAGCTGCCGGAGCTCGGCGATGTAATCGCGGTGTAGGGCGGCCTGAGCGCTGAACGATGAAGGCTGAAGACTGAGCGGAGCGAAGCCAAACCTGCGCTACACTGTCACCGACACCGCTGCCTGTCACAGGAGCGCCCCAATGCTCGAAGACCTGTACACCTCACCGTACCACGTCCGCCGCTTCCCGCTCGTGGCAGCGAACGGCGTGGCCGCCACCAGCCACCCGCTGGCCGCGCAGGCCGGCCTAGCGATGCTCCAGCGCGGTGGCTCGGCCGTGGACGCCGCCGTGGCCATGGCCGCCGTGCTGACCGTCGTCGAGCCAACCTCGAACGGCATCGGCGGCGACGCCTTCGCCCTGGTGTGGGACGGCGCTCGCCTGCACGGCCTGAACGGCTCGGGCCGAGCCCCGGCCGCGCTCACCCCCGAGCTGGTGGCGCGCGCCGGCCACACCCAGATGCCCGCGCTCGGCTGGCTGCCCGTGACCGTCCCCGGCGCCCCGGCGGCCTGGGCCGACCTGCACGCCCGCTTCGGGAAGCTCCCGCTGGCTGAGGTGCTGGCGCCGGCGATCGGGTACGCCGAGCGCGGCCACCCGGTTACGCCGACCGTGGCGCTCAACTGGGAGCGGCGCGTGCGCCAGGCGCAGCAGCGGCACGAGCCGGAGTTCGCCGGGTTCCTGCCAACCTTCGCCCCCGGCGGGCGCGCGCCGCGCCCCGGCGAGCTCTTCGCCAGCCCGGGCCACGCCGCCACACTGCGCCGGATCGCCCAGAGCGCCGCGCGCGACTTCTACGAGGGCGAGACGGCCGCGGCGATCGCCGGGTTCGCGCGCCGCACCGGGGGGGCGCTGGCCGCAGAGGACCTTGCCGCCCACACCAGCACGTGGGTCGAGCCGATCGGCGTGGACTACCGCGGCTACACCGTGTGGGAGATCCCGCCGAACGGCCAGGGGATCGCGGCGCTGATCGCGCTCGGCGTGCTGGGCGGGCTGGACGTGGCGGCCCACGCGCGCGACTCGGCCGAGTCGTACCACCTGCAGATCGAGGCGATGAAGCTGGCCTTCGCCGACGCCTACCGCTACGTGGCGGACCCGGAGCGCGCCGAGGTACCGGTGCGCGGGCTGCTGGACCCGGCCTACCACGCGGCGCGCCGGGCGCTGATCGGGCCGCGGGCGCGGGCCCACGAGCCGGGCGAGCCGCCGCGCGGGGGCACGGTCTACCTGTGCGCCGCCGACGCCGACGGCCTGATGGTGAGCATGATCCAGTCGAACTTCCAGGGGTTCGGCTCGGGGGTGGTGGTGCCGGGCACGGGCGTGGCGCTGCACAACCGCGGCCTCGGCTTTACCCTGGAGGCGGGCCACCCGAACCGGCTGGAGCCGGGCAAGCGTCCGTACCACACGATCATCCCGGCGTTCCTCACCCGGGGCGGCGAGGCGCTGGGGCCGTTCGGGGTGATGGGCGGTGAGATGCAGCCGCAGGGCCACGCGCAGGTGGCGGTGAACACGCTGGACTACGGCATGCACCCCCAGGCCGCCCTCGACGCACCGCGCTGGCGGGTGGAGGGGGACGTGGTACACCTGGAGTTGGAGACTCCGCGGCACGTGGTGGAGGGGCTGATCGCGCGCGGCCACCAGGTGCAGGTGCAGGGCGAGGTGGGCAGCTTCGGGCGCGGCCAGGCGATCTGGCGCCTCCCGAGCGGCGCCTACGTCGCCGGCGGCGAGTCGCGCTGCGACGGCGGGCCAGTGGGGTACTAGATCTGAACGCTGAATGCTTAAGCACCGCAGTGCGCTGAATCTCCCCCTCTCCTGCGGCAGGGAGAGTGGGCCGGGGGTGAAGGCCTTCCAGCTCCCTCCCTGACTCAGCCATATGCCCTATTGATCGGCGCCCTGAAGCGTGCGAGAATGAGCGTACTAATGCGGTAGAGAGTATCCGGCTGAGGAGAGAAGTCTATGCGCGCCAGCGATACACTGCTCGCGGAGTTGCTCGCCCAGCACCCGCTTTCGGACGACCAGATGTTGCTGGGGCGACTGCTCGCCGCACCTCCCCAGCCCTCCCGTGCGGGCGCGCTCACGCTGCGCCGTCCGCAGTCCCCGCTCACCTTCGGTCGCCCGCCGGGCCGCCTCGTGCTCGGCGCAGGCTCGGTGCTGCTGGCCGTGACCCTGTCGCTCGGGGGCGTAGCTCCGGCGCGTGCGGAGCGCTCGATGCCTGAGCCTGTGGAGCCCGCGGCCGTGGCCGTACCCGCCGCGCCCGCGCTCGTCTCGCCCAGTGCTGCGCCGAGCGCCGCCCGCGCAGCCCTCCCGCCGATGGTGCCCTCTGCGATGGTGCAGCCCTTCGAGGCCCGCGCCGCCCTCCCGCCGCACTCGGCCGTCGTGAGCCCGCCACCCGCCGCGTCAGTCGCCGCGCCGGCGCCGGGGTCGATCGCCGACCAGGCTGCGCCGGCCGCTGTTCTCCCAGGGGCGCCAGGTGCCACGCTCCCACCGGCCCAGGTGAGTGGCCGCGCCCAGCCGAAGGAGACCCTGGCGCCCGCGCCGCAGCGCCCGTCGCAGGGCCAGACGACCCCGCTGCGCCAGCCTGCCCCGGCCGCCCAAGTGGTCCGCGAGCGCGTGCGCGTGATCACCATCGTCTACCCGCCGCCGGACTTCAGCGACCCGTTCGTCCACATCCGCGGCACGCAGTTCGACCCGGCGGTGCTGGCGCAGGGCGGCCCTGCCGTCCCGCCCCCACCCTCCCGGCGCCAGGTGACCGTCCGCGAGGTGATTGTGACTACGCCCGCCTCCCCAGTGCGGCCGGCGCAGCCGAGCAGCCCGGTGCAGACGGCGCCCGCGCGCCCGGGACGCACCTATGTGGTCGCGCCGAACGACACGCTCACCGCCATCGCGCAGCGCTTCTACAACAACGCCGACCTGTGGATGCGGATCTACGACGCCAACCGCGCGGTGCTCGGCAACAACCCGAATGCGATCCCGGCCGGCGTGCGGATCCTGATTCCCTAGTACTCGTTTCCAGTGCAGGATTCTCGATATCATTACCGAGCGCTAAAACTGGTTTGCAGTGGAAGCCTTTTTACCCTCCCCGGCTGCTGGCCCGCCCCCGGGTGTTGGCCCTAGTGGCTTTGTGCTGGACGATCACCCGCAGGTCGTGGGCGATCACCCAGAGGGCCATCCCTTCGTCGCCGTGGTAGCGACAGCGGCGCAACGCGTGGCGCCGTTTCAGCCCACTGATGCGTCCTTCGATACCCGCCTACCAATCACGACCCTTGCGAAACCAGCGTTGTCGCTCATACTCTCGACGCGCCGCTATCTTGCGCCCAGATGGTGAAGGCACGTACGCGCACGCCGTCAGCAAGCAGGGTGCTGTCGACGGGGTAGTGTAGACCACCGTGCTATTGAGGCGGAGCTTGTGACCGCGAGTGACGTGGTGCTTCTGAGCGAGGACGACCACAGGATCGAGGAGACGCTCAAGAGTCTGCGGCTAAATGAGGTTAGCCCAGCGGAGCATCCCTCGGTCCGCGGGGAGCGCTCGTTTCGGGGGCGGACGCTGGGGCAGGGGGGGATAGCGTTGCTCTTCCACGTGTGTACCAAGGACGCGACGCCGGCCGAGCGGCGCGACGTCGCACTGCTTGCACTCCTGACTGGGTATGACTTGCGGCGGGCCGAGGTGGTCGTGCTCGACCTCTTCGACCACACCGCTGAGAATGGCGCGCTCCTCATTCGGCAGGGGAAGGGGCGGAAGGACTGGCCGGTGTACTTGCCCGCCAGGGCGCAGCAGCACCTCCGGTGGCGGATGAGCGCGCAGACGGTGTTCGCGGTCCTCCGGGCGCGGGGCGCGGTGGCAGACCTCGCGCATTTCTCGCCACACGACCTGCTGCGCACCTATATCTCGAACCTGCTTGACACTGGCGCCGACCTAGCCATCGTGCAGCAGCTCGCCGGGCACGCCGACCCGGCGGTCACCGCGCGCTACGACCGGCGCCGCGAGGCAGCGAAGCAGCGCACCTCCCAGCTCCTCCAAATCCTGTTGGCCAGTGAGCTGGGAGGCGGTTCTGCATGAGCAGGGTTGGTGTACAGGCTACTTCTGAGCCTGATGTCCCCCTTACTTGATCTGAACGCCGACCACGATCGCCCCCGCGTTGTCACCAGTCCACCCATCATTGATGGCGATCTGGAGTTCGCCGACGCCAGTCAGGCGGGTGAGTCGCTCGCCATCCGGGCCTGAGTCACCGAAGGTAACAACCTGCCAGGACCCGTTCCCGACGCGAGCGATGACCTGGCCGAGGTTTGCGGACGACAGCTTCGTCCAATTCGGCCGGTTGCCAACATAGCCGCGAGCGTTAACCAACGCGTGCCTCCCGTTCTGAATTGTCCACCTGCCACTGCCGGCGCGCACCTCCACCGTCTGCCCCCGGGCGATCCTGATGCCGGTTGCCTGCACGTTCACAGTGGCAGGCACGTTCACTGCCCACGTGCGCTTTTCGACGTCGGTAGCAAACGCCACGCCATCGGCGACCCCGTTCGGCGAGCAGGGGTAGTTGCGCTCACCTGGCACAGCCCGCCAGTAGAGGCCGGGCATCGTGACAAGGCTCACCATGCTGTTCGGAGCGATTACGACGTTCGTCGGTTTGCGGGTGTCGACGTTCGTGTGGACCGCGAAGTGCAGATGCGGCCCAGTGACATTGCCCGAGTTGCCGCTCTTGCCGATAGCCTGTCCCCGGGTGACGCGCGTGCCGACGTTGATGCGCTCGGACAGATGCGCGTAGCTGCTGTACAGCCCATTCCTGTGGTCGATGACGATCATGTTGCCACCACCTGACTCGGTGCGGTGGTACACCACGCCAGCCTCAACCGCGCGCACCTCGGTACCTCGGGGCAACTCAAAATCGATCGCGCGGGCGTTGAACGCGGGGAAGGTCGTCAAGTGGTGGCCGCACGGGCCGGCGCTAATCGTGTACATCCCTCGAAACGGCAGCAAAAAGGTATTGACACTGCCGGTCTGGGCGAATACTGCATGTGGCAACAGGCTGACGCAAGCGGCCACCACGATGCAGACCAGCAGCACCCGGTACATCGACGTACGCATAGGACGTTCCCCTTTCTGAGCACATTCGCCAAAGAGTATGAGCCGGATATGCGTTGACGGGCTAAGCAAGATTCGCGTCGGAAGCTCGCCGACGAGACAGAATGCGTAGGGAGCATCTATCTGCGAATCTCCCGGTCCGGCGCAAGGTGTACATACCAAGTTGATGGCACGTTAGGTGTTACCTGGTCTAGTACCAGCGCTGGTTGGCGTTGTTGAGGTTGCAGTCCCACTGGCGGATCGACACCCCGCGGTTCCTCGACCAGCCGAGGACCTCCAAGCACTTGCCGCTATTCTGGTTCACCAGCGAGATGCAATACCCCCAACCCCAAAGCGGATGAGCGGGTCGTAGAGCTCACGGGTGTTGATCGCATCGTTGGCGAGCCAGCGCCAAATGCGGGCGATGCGACCGGCTTCGTTGGCCAAGCGGGGAATGAAAAGCGCGACCTTACTGAAATGTTCCACACAAACCAATTGGTTTGGTGAGTGGGTTTCACACTTTTGTAGTTTTATTTAGTGTAACGTAACCTACAGAGCCATCACAACAGTGTATCGTGGTGTATCGTGGTGTATCGTGGTGTATCGTGGTGTACTGTGTCACTGGAGTGCAGCCGACGAGCCATGTCCTGATCGCAGAACCGTATCCCCGATTATCGAGACCACTGTCATCCACTTATTACCCAGGCACAGCTTGCCCAGACGCTTGGGCTCCCTGTCAACACGATTCAGCGCTGGGAAAGCGATGGCGTCCCATCCGCAGCGGATCTTCTGGTACTGACTGCCCTGTTCGTTCAGAAGGGTGCCATCATTAAGTATCTGGGCTAGTACTACAACGAGAATTCTGGTAACACGCTGACACATTGTTGTGACGGAGGGAGCTGATGCCCGAACCAGACGTCGTGCTGACGGCGCCGGTGCTTGAGAGGCAGTCGCAGAACCAAGTCGTGTAATCAGATTCCGCGCAGGAGGAGAGCTCGAGCGCCTAGTCCGCCAATGCACGCTTCAGTACGCTCGCAGCGAAGGCGCTCTGGCTGCCCGACGTGGTCGCAGGGCATCACTTGATTGGGGTTGGAATCACCGAGGCCGAGGCAGGCTCAGATATCCGTGCCGTCTCCACGCGCATCATACGGTCCGGTCGCCAGATCGCTACCGCAGTACCGGCACCAAAGCCTATGTCAGTCGAATCGAAGAGGCCGACGCCTTTTCGGTGACGACCGCGCGATCGTGGGTGTCTTCTGGCACAAGCATCGGGCGCCGACCAAACCGATGTTGGAGGTATCGCTCAAGGACACCCCGTTCGGCACGCTGATTGATGAGGAGTATAAGATGGTCTGGCAGAGCGCAACTCTCCCAGGTCTCAGCTGAAAATGCGCGCCCTGAAAATGGTACAGCCGGAACACGTGCAAAATCACAAAGTAATCGATAGCGTGTTCAAACTGCGAGGCTTCATAGAAACGGCGCGCGAAAGCCTCCCGCATCAGGACGCTGTTGGCGAACCCTGCGGCGGTCACCACGCTGACAGGCTGAAGCCTGCGGCTATGGTCACGAAGCCCGCCTGTACGGGCTCTGTCGTAGCCCGAGTCGCATGCGCCAACAGCATTTTCTATCAGGCAGGATTGCTCTATCATGACGGCGGAAACGCAGACAGAGAGGAGCACGGTATGAGTGGCAGCCGCCTGGTATACACCACCGACCCCGACGACGAGCCCGAGGAG
>JBDLTZ010000101.1:0-47346 GCA_039805565.1 Chloroflexota bacterium
CCCGCGTCCAGTGCAGGTACTGCACTGGACGCGGGCCGGGCGGAATGCTCGTGTATACTAGTCTGTCGTCGGCCATGTGGAGCGCCGGCGCGGATACATAGAAACGACCCCTGGCGGACAATGACAACAACCTCCTCCACTGTCCCTGCCGCGCGGAGCGGCGCCCCTGCCTGGATCTGGCTCGGCACCGCCCTCTTTGCCCACACTGCCTGGGGCGCCTACCCGGTGCTCGCTCGCTACCTCCAGACCGTGAGCCACCTCCCCACGATGGCGATGCTCGCGCTCGGCAACTTCATCGCGCTCGCCATCTACGCTCCCTACGCCCTGCGGCGGGTGGATCGGCGCTTCCTCAGCTCGCGCGTGATCTGGGCCTTCACCCTGGTTGTGGTGGTGCGGGCGATCACCAACGTGCTGGCCGCGCGCTTCACCCTTGCGATCTACGTCCAGCTCATCACCCTCATGACGCCGCTGCTCGTAGCCCTGCTGAGCGCCGGGCTGTTCCGCGAGAAGCTGCCGCCGCTCACCTGGCCCGTGATCGGCCTCTCACTGCTTGGCGCGCTCCTCACGATGAGCAGCGAGATCGGCGCCGCCGGCCTCCGGCTGGCCCTTACTCAGGGCGACATGCTCGGGATCGCGATGGCTCTCGCTTCGGCTGTGTGCCTCTCGGTCTACATGATCCTCGTGCCGCGCACCGTGAAGGCCGCTGTGTCTAGCGAGGCGGTGCTCTTGGCGCAGCTCACGGCTCTCAGCGCCACCTCGGGCGCGCTCAGCCTGCTCCTGCGCGAGGACTGGGGTCAGTACGCGCGGATCAGCCCGGCCGACTGGGCCGTGTTTTGTGCGTTTGTTGTCTTTGTCCTCCTGGGGGCCAACCTCGGGCAGATCACGGCGCTGCGTCGTCTCGGCGCGCCGCTCGTGAGCAGTACCATGGCCTGGAGGCTCGTGGCCACCATCGCCCTGGCCGCGCTGCTCCTCGGCGAGCGACTCACGTCCCTCTGGCAGGCCGCTGGCGCCGCCGTCGTCCTGGCGAGCATCACCGTCTACCTGTGGCGCCAGCGGCCCCGCTGATGAGCGCCACCGTGGCGCTGATCGCCAGCAGCGGCAGCGCCACCGGCGCTCAGATCGCACGCTCCCCGGCGCTCGGCGTGATGAGGTTGAGCACCAGGCTCAGCGATCTAGTGTGTCTGCGGTAAGCCTGCCCACAGGATATCCTATCCCTCGCCATTGGTCGATTTGCGTCGCCAAAAGGAAAAGCGGACGCGCGAAGTGCAGGCTTCGCGCGTCCGCTCTTTACTTCTAGCCGGTCTGCCTTGACGCCCTCTCCTGCGCTACGCCGTCGCGCGGAGCGCCCGCGGCACGTACTGCTTGGCGCGGAACGCCGTCTGGCGGCGGCGGGAGGGGCGCTGCGGCCGGGCCTGCGCCTGCGGCACCGGGCGGCGCTCCACCCGCACCGGCACCTGCTGCGGCGCGTGGCGCGGCGTGCGCTCCAGCTCCTCGGCGGCGTAGCCGAGCGCCCCCATGATCTGCCCGAGGTTCTGCGGCGCAACTTCACGCACCACGAGCGCGTCGCCGTCCCGCTCAATGATCACCCGCCGCATCTCGGGCGTGAGGCAGTGGTGCGCGCCGCCACGCCCCGAGATCATCTGCTGGTACGCGCCCACCCCGAACACCGCGATGGTGTACGGCCGGCACTGCGACAGCGGTCCCTCGGCCTGCGGCAGCACCAGCGGGGCCTGCGCCGGCCGCGGGTAGAAGTCATCCGAGTCGCAGGTGTAGCGCCCAGCCAGCCGCACTTCGGCCGCCGGCGCATCCCAGCCCTCCAGCGGCAGGATGATGAACTGCTGGTCCTCGACGATCATGATGTCGGGCAGCGTCACCATCAGGCTGCTGTTCAGCAGGTACCAGTCTGGTGCGTCGGCCTGGCCGGCCTTCACTGAGCCGACGTCCATCAGGAACACGTTGTGCGCTGCCACGGTGTAGCGCCCGAACTCGCCCACCACGTCCGGCTGCGGCACGCCCTCGCGCGCGCAGCAGGTCGCCAGCGTCTCCATCAGACGCTCCAGGAAGCCCTGGTAGTCGAAGCTGAAGTCCAGCGCGTAGGCCGACGTGGGCATGCCGCCGCCGAAGTTAAAGATCCGTAGCGTCGGCACTTCGTGCCGGAGCTGGCAGTACTGGGCGGCCGAGCGCTCTAGCCGCGCCATCCAGGCGTCCAGGTTCTCCATCTGGCTACCGACCATCGCGTGGTACATCACGAGCCGGTGCGGCGTGCCGCGTAGGCGCTCGGCTACCCGCGCGATCTCGACCGGGGTCAGCCCGAAGCGCTCCCCGCCCGGGTGCGCTGGGTCCACCACTACCGCCGCCGGGCGCTCACGCACGCCGAACATCAGCGGCTCCGTGCAGCGCGCCAGGTAGGCCTCGAGCTCGTCCAGGTCGTCCAGCACGGGCACGATCTGCTCGTAGCCTGCCTCGCGCAGCCGCACGATCGCGTCTACGTAGGCGGCGTCCTTCGAGCCGTTGCAGAACATGTAGCGGTCGGACGCCAGCACGCCCTGGCGCCACAGCTGGTGCGCGATCACCACGTCGAACGTGGCCGACGTCTCGTAGTGCGCGCCGGCCTGCAGCGCCGTCCGCACCACCTCCTCGGCGAAGTTCGCCTTGGTGGCGTAGGCGTACAGGAACGCGCCTTCGTAGGCGGTGACGGCGCGGGCCTGCTCGGCCCAGCCCACCATCCGCTCGACCTGCTCCGTAATCAGCGGGCAGTACACGACCTCCAGCGGCGCGCCGTAGCGCGCAACCATGGCATTCAGATCTATCTGGTCAGCCAGCAGCAGACGTCCGTCGCGGCGGCTGAGAAAGTCTGTCAGATGACCTTCGGGGGCGACACCATAGCGGCTGCGAAGATGGTCGAGGTAGGTCTGCCCGTTCAATTCAGGATTCCTCCTTGAGTAGTCACAGGTACCAGAAGACATGGCGTTGGTGTCAGGCGATGCGCCGGCGCAGGCGCCGAGCGGCACGCTAGCCGCGCCCACAGTGTGCGGGGCGGGGAGGTTGGTGTTGGGCTTCTCGGTTGGGCGGTGCAGCAGTGCGCTGCTGAGCGAGCTGTCTATTTCTTGTACCTCCTCACTGGCGTACCAGCGCGAGCGCGCGGGACTGAATCCGGTCATCGCGACCGGCTCGTCTTGCCAGCGAGAGAGCACAAAAATGCCCCGGCACCAGGTGGTGCGGGGCGCATGCGGGGGTTGAGACGTCGCTAAGAGCGACAGGCCAGGACGGCAGGCGCCCGACCATCCACCGGGTGCTCTAGCTGAGCACGGCGAACCAGGTCGCGGCAGCGTAAGTTGGCCTTACCGTCCATAACTCCTCGGGGAACGCCCTCCCGGACGCCAGCCAGCGCGGCAATCATCGCCGCCGGTACAAGCGATACGCGACAACCTGCTGCCGTGAAGTGCGGTCAGCGCGCGCCGGGGGGCTCGAAACCATCGGTGAATTCCTTCACCAGCATCGTATTGTAGCGCGTTTTTCCTGATTGTCAAGCGGTTAAACGCTAATATTTCAGTAGCGTCGTGCAGCCTTCTTACACCCCGCGGCGGTGGTAGAATGGCCGCCGGAACGGCCGCTCGAGCAAGGAGCACGCTATGTCTGTGGTGGTCTTCGGCAGCATCAACATGGACCTGGTCGTCCGCACGCCGCGCCTCCCCGTACCGGGTGAGACGATCACCGGCCAGACGTTCTCCACGGTCTCAGGTGGCAAGGGCGCCAACCAGGCCGTGGCCTGCGCCCGCCTCGGCGTGCTCACCCGTATGGTCGGCCGCGTCGGGCAGGATGTGTTCGCCGACACGCTCCGTCAGAGCCTCGCGGCGGCCGGTGTGGACACGTCGCAGGTCGTCGCGACGCCCGGGCCATCCGGGGTGGCGGCGATCGCGGTGGACGACGCGGCCGAGAACACGATCGTGGTGGTGCCGGGGGCCAACGGCGCGGTCGGTGCGGAGGATGTCGCGCGGCTGGAGGAAGCGCTGGCCGGCGCACGGGTGCTGCTGCTCCAGCTCGAGGTCCCTCTGGGAGCGGTGGTGGCTGCGGCGCAGGCAGCCCGCGCGCGTGGCGTCACAGTGGTGCTGGACCCGGCGCCCGCCCAGGCGCTCCCCCCCGAGCTCTACGTTCTGGCCGACATCATCACGCCGAACGAGACCGAGGCCGAGCTCCTGGTAGGTTTCCCGGTGCGCGATGAGCTTTCGGCCGCGCGGGCTGCCCGGGAGCTGCTCGCCCGGGGCGTGGGGCGCGCGGTAGTCAAGATGGGCGGGCGCGGGGTCTACACGGCCACGAGCGGCGGCGGCATCCACGTCCCAGCCTTCCCGGTCACGCCGGTGGACACTGTGGCCGCCGGCGATGCTTTCAACGGAGGGCTCGCGGCGGCTCTGAGCGAAGGGCTGCCGTTCGAGGAGGCGCTGAGCTGGGGACGCGCGGCCGGCGCGATCTCGGTGACACGCGCCGGCGCCCAGCCCTCGATGCCCACGCGCCAGGAGCTGCTGGAGCTGCTGGCGCTGTACGCTGAGCGTTGAGCGCTGAACAAGATACTGCCGCCCTTCCCCGCCGAGGGAAAGGGCGGCAGGTGTACGGCACTCCGTTCTACCGCTTTTCGAGCGCGATCGGCTCGATCTCCGTCACCTCGGGGTCGTCCTCGGTGATCTCGAGGGCGTCCTCGAAGGAGCGCGGCGTGTACCCCTTAGCGCCGATCACTACGCTGTACACCTCGCCGCGCGGGAGCCCCGGCGCGGTCTGGTACGTGCCGCGCCGGTCAGTGGTGCCCATCGCCGCAACGTACTCGTCGGCGAAGCCGCTCTCTTCGAAGGTGGCCAGCGTGACGCCCGGCTTCAGGATGATCATCATTGCCCCGGCCACGGCGCGCTTCGTGTTGGCGTCCACGATTTTACCCACCAGCACCACGCCCGCGTCCTGCTGCTGGTCCTGCTGCTGCTGCTCGACCCCCCCGGAGCCGCCCAGCGCCTCGGCGATCACCGCGCTGGCGGCGTTCACCATCTTGATGCGGTCCACCTTGCTGGCGCCCTGCTCCTGGCCGTAGGTCGGGATCCCGATCTGGTGCCCGTCAGCGTTCACCGCCAGACCGCCTGAGTTGCCGCCAGCGATCTCCGCCGTGGTCTTGAACGATTCCACCTCGCCGTCGCCGTCCTGGTCATCGAAGCCCGAGATCTGGCCGTCGGTGTAGGTCAGCGTCGGCCCGCCCACGCCGGGGTAGCCGATCACGCCCACAAAGTCGCGCGTCTTGACGCGGTCCGAGTCGGCCACGCGGATCGGCACGAGCGGCAGCCGGCTTGGCAGCTTCTGGCCCTCCTTCAGCATGCCGACGATCTTGATCACGGCCACGTCGAGCCGCGGGTCGCCCGAGACGAACTGCGCCACATAGGTCGGCGCCGGCACGGCGCGCTCACTCTTGGTGGGCGCCACCACCAGCAGCCCGCGCGGGTTGTACAGGTCGCCGTGGGCCAGGCCCAGGCCGCTGTCATCCTCGCCGTACAGATCGGTGTGGCCCACGCAGTGGAAGTTCGTCAGGATAAAGCCGTCCGGTGTGATCGTGGTGCCGGTGCAGGTGCCGATCGGCTTGCCGTCCGGCCCCAGGATGAAGAGCTTGTTGGTGGCCATGATGGCCTGCTGGAACTCGTCGTCGTCGAGCGGGCTCGACTGTGCCCGCGTGGACGGGATGAGGCTGCCGGCGAGCAGCAGTGCCACAGCCAGGGCGACCCACCAGCGCATGCGATGAAAGACTGTCACGAGGGGTTCTCCTTCGCTATGGAACCTGCCAACCCGCCACGAGCTGCTGCTGTAGCTCCGCCAGCCGCGCCGACTCGCTCGCCTCGACGGCGACGGTCAAGATGTAGTACTCTTCGCCGCTCGCGACGATCGTATCGATCGCGTGCATCAGGCCGGGCATCGAGCCGCTCGCCCCGAGCGGCGGGTCAGTGAGGTAGGCATACTCGACGCTCAGCGCCGCCTTGCCGCCCACCTGCGCCGGGGTGATGCCCAGCACCCGGTAGCCCTCGAGCTCCTGGCCGCGGATCAGCGCCCAGCCTGCGGCGTCCTCTTCCGCAGCAACACCCGCCGAGGGGGCGAGCTCGCTCTTCGGCAGCTGCCGCACGCTCGCGCGCGCCCCGTACAC
Organism: Chloroflexota bacterium; assembly: GCA_039805565.1. Classification (GTDB taxonomy): domain Bacteria; phylum Chloroflexota; class Chloroflexia; order Chloroflexales; family Roseiflexaceae; genus CALJIC01. The sequence goes on from JBDLTZ010000101.1 coordinate 6,167, forward strand.
CCCCCCGTCCACGTCGGTGACGGCGAAGATTGCTCCCTCCTCGCCCGCGTCGCGCACCCAACCCGCCGGGTAGATCACCCGGCTCGTGCCGGCCTCAGCCGTGGCCGTGCGGCCTGTCGCGGCGGTCATCACCAGCCAGCCGGCCAGCAGGCCGACCAGCACCGTCAGCCACACCGCCCACTCGGGCTCCTCGGAGACGCGGCGGAAGCGCGCCGATGTTGTCGTTGTCATAGTTCGTCTCTCCCGTGCGCCTACGCCTTGCCTTGCTTCAGGGCCGCCGCGTTCAGCCGCCCCATCACCGCCATCAGCGAGCCGAAGGTCACGCCGGCGATCACCGCCGCCGCCACCAGCCCGTACCACGCGTTGAAGCCAAAGGTGCCGATCAGCGGTGCCCGGTCGATCAGGGTGTTCACCGCGCCGTTGAGCAAGGCCGCCGCCAGCAGGCCCGCCGGCAGCCACAGCGGCCCCATCGAGCGGAACTTCGCCTGGCCCAGGAAGTACCCCAGCACGCCCGCCGAGCTCGCCTGCGCCAGCGCCTCGACCGACACGCGGATCGCGCCCACGCCCAGGTCCACCCCGCCGTTCCCAATCACGTACTGGATGTTGAGCATGGTAGCGTAGCCCAGGCCCGCCGAGGCGGCGTAGATAATGCCGTCCACCGGCTGGTCGAACTCGGCCGCGTTGAAGATTGTGTAGCGCACCGCGGCGTACTTGAGGAACTCCTGCACCAGCCCGACGATCAGCACCGAGCCCAGGAAGCCCAGCAGCGGGTCGTCGCCAGCCCAGCGCTGCACCTGGAAGAGGTCACGGATGACCGGCTGCCCGATCGCCTGGGCCAGCACCGCGCCCAGTACGAACACCCCGACGACGTAGCGCTTCGGCTCCGGCTCCACCCTGTCCTGCCGGTAGAAGGCCACCAGCCAGATCGCGGCCGGCACCAGCGCCAGCAGCACGCCCACCACCACCAGCGGCGCGCCGCTCAGCGTCGGCGGCACCAGGCCGGCTGCCAGCGCCACCGCCGCGGCAAAGATAACAATGCCGACGAACTCCACCAGCGCGGTCTGCGTGGCGCTCTTGAAATGATCCTGCATGGCTTGCTCCAACGTGAGAGGGGGTCGTTAGGACGGCTCAGATTATAGGTGGGGCCCGCTCACCTGGTCAATATGCACTATGACGGATTTCGTAGCAGTATAGGGGGAAATTGTTTACAGTTCTGTCACACGGAGGCAATGGTATTATATGCCGTAGCAGCCCCGGCAGGCGCCGGCGCCCTATCAAGGAGATCCCATGCCCCTCAGCGCTCTGATCTTCGACTTCGACGGGCTGGTGTTGGACACCGAGACTCCCGACTTCACGGTTCTGTCCGAGCAGTACCGCGCGCACGGCGCTGAGCTGCTCCCCGAGCGCTGGGTGGCCGGCCTCGGCACCCACGGTGGCTACGAGCCCTACGCCGAGCTCGAGGAGCTTGTGGGCCGCGCGCTGGACCGCGAGGCGCTCCGGCGCGCCCACCGCGAGCGCTACCTGGCGATCTGCGACGTCCAGGAGCTGCGGCCGGGGGTGGCCGCGCTGATCGAGACGGCCTTCGCTGCCGGCGTCTCGCTAGCGGTGGCGTCGAGCGGTGACCGGGCGTGGGTCGAGGGCTGGCTGGTACGCCACGGCCTGCGCGACCGCTTCACCTGCGTGCGGACGCGCGACGACGTGCGGCGCGTCAAGCCGGCGCCCGATCTGTTCCTGGCAGCGGCCGCGTGCCTGGGGGTCCTGCCCGAGCACTGCGTCGTGCTGGAGGACTCGCCCAACGGGATGCGTGCGGCGGCGGCGGCGGGGATGCGCTGTGTCGCAGTGCCGCTCGCGCTCCTGGCGAGCCTGGAGCTGCCGCACCACACGCTGCGGCTGGGGACGCTGGGCGATCTGCCGCCTGAGGAGCTGCTGCGAAGGCTGGACGAGCTCGCGTAGGCCTCACGAAGGGGCGTGTGCTGAGACGAGAGATCGAGCGAGTACTGCCACGCCGTCGCACGGAACTTCATGGTTCATCCGGCGAACCCTGTCACTCTGAATGCAGCGAAGAGTCTGTGCCAGAGATGCTGAGCGCAGCAAAGTTATGAGCGAAGAGCTTGTGTGGATGTGCTACTCAAGACTCAAGACTCAGGACACAAGACTCAGCACTACGGAAGTGGCGTCACCGACATCACCCTGATCACTTTGCTCCCCTCAGGCAGGACAGTGCAGTCGGGGAGGGCGCGGCGCTGAACCAGCCGCTCCCAGTAGTCGGGGTGGCGCCAGTTCGGCTGGGCGGACATGCGGACCTCGATCGTCTTGGGGAAGCCGAGCGTCGCGTCGTAGGTGGCGCGCACCCGGATCACGTCGTCGCAGGCGCAGCCGAGCGCGATGCACGGGATGGAGACGCTGCCGTCGCGGCGGATGAGGGTGAAGAGGTCGGTGATCGTGCGTGGGGGCGGCTCGCAGCGGTTTGGCGCCACCTCAACCACCCGCTCGTCGCGCACTTCGATGCTCTGCAGGCAGCGCTTGTCACTCAGCAGGAGCTGGTAGCGACTAAAGGTTCGTGTCGCCCACTGCGCCTCGGCCCTGTCGCGCTCGGCGGCTTCGGCGGGCTGCGCCGTACGCGCAACGACAACGCTCAGCCCGGCGCAGCTCAGGAGTGCCGCAGCGCAGACCAGCAGCACGGTTCGCATGGGCGATTGTCGGCGGGAGTCTTCCATCGGCGCGCCTCCGTCGATGCGAGTCGCGCCTATTCTAGCACGGCGGTGGCTACCCGTGCGCCGCGAGCATCTGGCCCGCCAGCTCGCGCCCCTGCTCGGTGAGCGTCAGCCCGTCGCCCCGCCGCGTCACCAGCCCGCGCCGCTCTGCGCGCCGCACCACCTCCAAGACCTGCGCCTGACCCCAGCGTAGGTGCTCACCCAGGTGCGACACACTGCTCTCCTCCACCTCAGAGGGCGTGCGCTCGTGGTTCAGCAGGTGGACCGCCAGCATCAGCTCCGCGAACTCGCGCCGCTGCCGGACTCGCCGCAGGACGCCCGCCGCCAGGCCGCGCTGCGGCGCGAACAGCCACGCCAGGACGAACGCGACGCCTGCCATTGTCGCCATCGCCCCGGCGATCGAGGCGTCCAGGGCGCTCGCCAGCCAGTAGCCCGCCACCGCGCTCGCCGCGCCGATCAAGGCGCTCAGCCCCAGCATGTGCGAGAGCCGGTCGGTCAGCAGGTATGCGGCGGCCGGCGGGGCCACCATCAGCGCCACCACCAGCACCGAGCCCACCGTGTCGAACGCACCCACCGCCGTAACGGAGACCAGGGTCATCAGGCTGTAGTGTACCAGCGCCGGTGAGAGCCCGAGCGCGGCTGCCAGGCCCGCGTCAAAGGTCGAGAGCTTCAGCTCCTTGTAGAGCAGCCCCACGAACAGCGCGCCGAGCAGTAAGATGCTGCCCATCACCCACAGCGCCTGCGGCCCCAGGTCGTACCCCAGCGCCTCGAAGCGCTCGAACGGCGCGAAGGCCAGCTCGCCCAGCAGCACCGCGTCGGTGTCCAGGTGCGTGTCGCCGGCGTAGCGGCTGATCAGGATCACAGCTATGCTGAACAGCGCCGGAAACACCAGCCCGATCGCAGCGTCCTCGCGCACCAGCTGCGTCCGGCTCAGCAGCTCAACCAGCACCACGGTCAGCACGCCCGTCGCTGCGGCCGCGACCATCAGCGCAGGCGAGGCGGTGTCCTGCACCACGAAGAAGGCCAGCACGATTCCGAGCAGCACGGCGTGCGTGATCGCGTCGCTCATCAGGGCCATGCGGCGCAGCACCAGGAACACGCCCGGCAGCGCGCAGGCCACGGCGGTGACCACGGCGATGAGCTGTATCTCGAGCTGTGGTGTCAACATGTCGCTCACGCTTTCGCTCTGGGCGAGGGGTTTCCTCGCGTTCTTTGTGGCGTCTTTCTGCCGGAGAGGTGGAGGGGGAGCGAGCGGCGCTACGCCGCCGCAGCGATAGGTCGCCGCCGCACCCAGCCCCACACCAGTCCGCGCCGCGCTCCAAACAGCAGCGAGAACAGCACCAGCCCGCTCACGCACAGCACGATCGTCGGGCCAGTGGGCAGCCGCGCCGCCACGCTGCTGAGCACCGCGCCGCTCACGCCCGCCGCGGCCCCAAACAGCGCCGAGAGCCCCACCATCACGCCCAGCCGGTCCGTCCACTGCCGCGCCGCCGCCGCCGGAGCCACGATCAGAGCGCTCATCAGCACCACGCCCACCGTCTGCAGCCCGATCACGATCGCCACCACCAGCAGCGAGGTCAGCAGTACGTCCAGCAGCCGCACCGGCATCCCCAGGCTCGCTGCGAAGCCCGGGTCGAAGCTCAGCAGCTTGAACTCCTTCCAGAACAGCAGCATCAGCAGCAGCGCCGGCAGGCCGAAGGCGGCCATCGCCGCCACATCGCGCTCGAGCAGCGCCGCCGCCTGGCCGAAGAGGAACTTGTCCAGCCCAGCCTGGTTGGCGTTCGGCTGCCGCTGCACGAAGGTCAGCAGCATCAAGCCCAGCCCGAAGAACACCGAGAGCGAGAGGCCGAGCGCGCTGTCGTCCTTGACCCGCGTGGTCCGCGCGATGCCGAGCGCCAGTAGCGCCCCGAGCCAGGCGGCCAGCGCCGCCCCAGCCATGAGCACCGCGGTGTCCTTGCTGCCGGTGACCAGGAATGCCAGCGCGATCCCCGGCAGCGCCGCGTGGCTCATAGCGTCGCCGAGCATGCTCTGCCGCCGCAGCACCGCGTAGGCGCCCAGCGCGCCGCTCACCACCCCCAGCAGCGCCGCGCCCAGCGCCACCGTGCGCAGGGTGTAGTCGAACAGCAGGTTCTGAAGCAGCGTTATCAAGTCCATCCGCATCACACTTTCAGCGCCGCCGGGCGGCTACTCGCTCGAGGCGAACGCCTCGGGGCGCGTTCCCTGCACTCCGGCCGCGGCCCCACCCGTCAGGAAGGCGAGCCGCCCGCCGTACGCTAACCGCAGGTTCGCGTCGGTGAAAGCCTCTGCCACCGGCCCGCTGGCGATTTTCCGCACGTTCATCAGCGTGACCCAGTCGAAGTACTCGGCTACGGTTTGCAGGTCGTGGTGCACCACCACCACGGTCTTGCCCGCCGCGCGCAGCTCCTGCAGCAGGGTTACGATTGTGCGCTCGGTGGTGGCGTCTACCCCCTGGAACGGCTCATCCATGAAGTAGACCTCGGCGTCCTGCACCAGCGCCCGCGCCAGGAAGACTCGCTGCTGCTGCCCGCCCGAGAGCTGGCTGATCTGCCGCTCCGCGAAGCTCGCCATGCCCACCTTCGCCAGCGCCTCGTGCGCCAGCTCGCGCTCCTGCCGCCCTGGCCGCCGCAGCCAGCCCAGCGCGCCGTACCGCCCCATCATTACGACGTCCAGCGCGCTGGTGGGGAAGTCCCAGTCCACGCTGCCTCGTTGCGGCACGTAGGCTACCATGCGCCGCTGCTCGGCGTACGACCGCCCCAGGATGCGCACCTGCCCGGCGGAGGTCTTCACCAGGCCCAGCACTGACTTGATCAGTGTCGTCTTGCCGGCGCCATTCGGACCCACCACCGCCATCAGTACCCCGCGCGGGACGCTCAGGTCTACATCCCAGAGCACCGGCTTCTCGTGGTAGGCCACCGTCAGGTCGGTCACCTCGATCGCCATCATAGGCTCGCTCGTATCCATCATATTCCCTGCCTTCCGCTCTACTGCGTCAGCCCCGCCACGATCGTATCAATGTTGTGGCGCACCATCCCAGCGTAGCTGCCCTCTGGCGTGCCGGGGTCGCCCATCGCGTCGGAGTAAAGCTGCCCGCCGATGCGTACCTCGAAGCCGCGCGCCTGCACCGCCGCCTGCACCGCCTCGATCGTGCGCTGGGGCACCGAGGACTCGACGAACACCGCCCGGATCCTGCGCTCGGCGATGAAGTCGGCGAGCGCCTGGACGTCCGCCGTGCCGGCCTCGGCCGCGGTGCTGATACCTTGCAAGCCGCGGACCTCGAAGCCATAGGCGCGCCCGAAGTAGCGGAAGGCGTCGTGCGCGGTGATCAGGACGCGCTGCTCGGCTGGCACCCTCTTGGCCTGCTCGCTTACGTAGCTGTGCAGCTGCTCGAGCTCCCCGATGTAGCGGTCGGCGTTCGCGCGGTAGGTATCGGCGCTGGACGCGTCCAGCTCGATCAGCGCGTCGCGCACCTTTGCCGCCGTCTGCTGCCACAGCTCCACGTCGAACCACAGGTGCGGGTCGTGCTGGTTTTCGTATACGTCCGATGGGAGCAGCTGCGCCGTGTCGATGCCGCTCGTAACCGCCACCGCCTTCACCCGGCCCTGCATACGCTCCAGCACCTCGCCCATCGCCGCCTCGAGGTTCAGGCCGCTGTAGAAGACGATGTCGGCCCCCTGCAGCCGCTCGACGTCGCCCGCGCTCGCCTTGTAGAGGTGCGGGTCCACGCCGGGGCCCATCAGATCCGTGACCTGCACCCGCTCGCCGCCGATGTTCCGCACCAGGTCGCCCACCATGCCCGTGGTTGCCACGGCGCGGATGGGGCGCTGCGTCAGGTCTCCCCCCGCCTCGCGCTGCACCGGCCTCCCGCAGGCCGCAAGCGCGCCCATTGTCGCCAGCAAAATCGCTAACAGAAGAGTCATCCGTCGCATCATGTGCCTCCGTCGCTCGGCGTGTATACCTGTCGCTAGTTCTCCCGAAAGGAAAATTTCGTCTTACCTAAAATATTAGTCCGATTATAGCAAACCAGGTCCCAATGTCAAGTAGGACCAGAGGCGGACTCGTCTGGACTGTAGGGCACTCTCCCGCAGCAATTCAGGGAATCCTACCCTCGCCGCACCCCACGCCCACGGTTAGAATGTGATCTAGTACTGCAGGTAGGATGTGATCGAGATCCCGAGGAGGAGAGTCCCATGGGGCAGAATGTCGTCAAGCTCTTCGTTTTGATGGCGGCGCTGACGGCGCTGTTCATCCTGATTGGCAACGCCATTGGCGGCACAGCGGGGCTCATCATCGCCGTTGTGTTCGCTGTGGCGATCAACTTCGGCACCTACTGGTTCTCCGATAGCATCGTGCTGCGTATGTCCGGCGCGCGCGAGGTCACCCGCGATGAGGCGCCCTGGTTCTACCGCACGGTGGAGGAGCAGATCAAGCGCGCCAACCTGCCGATGCCGCGCCTGTACCTGATCGACAGTGACATGCCGAACGCCTTCGCCACCGGCCGCAGCCCGCAGAAGGGCGTGGTCGCTGTCACCACGGGCATCAGCCGGCTGCTCACCAAGGAGGAGCTCGCGGGGGTGATCGCCCACGAGCTCGCGCACATCAAGAACCGCGACACGCTTCTCTCGGCTGTTACGGCCAGCATCGCCGGCGCGATCTCCGCGATCGCCGACATGTGGATGTGGAGCCAGATCTTCAGCATGTTCAGTGGCGGTGACGAGGAGGAGAGCAGTAACCCGATTGGTGAGCTGCTGCTGGTCATCGTCGCGCCGATCGCCGCCACGCTTATACAGCTCGGCATCTCACGCCACCGCGAGTTCGGCGCTGACGCGCTCGGGGCACGCATCCTCGGCGACCCGCTGCCGCTCGCCAGCGCCCTCGAGAAGATCGAGTGGGCCGCCCAGCGCGGCGTGATGCCGATGAATCCGGCAACCTCCTCGCTCTACATCGTCAACCCGCTCAGCGGGACCGGCGGCGTGCTGCGCTTGTTCAGCACCCACCCCCCCACCGCCGAGCGCGTGGCTCGGCTCCGTGCCATGGTTCGCGAGGGCAATATGCGGGTGGCAATGTAGCAGGTATATACCCGGAATAAGACGCGCCGGTGACCGTGCTCATGTGTCACCGGCGCGTCTGCTATCCGTGGCTCGACTGGCGTGGTATCATCCAAGTGTGGCTGTTGTCCGTAGGAACCAGTACCATGGCCCTCACAGAGCGCACTATCCCGCCGCCCCCTCAGGCCAACTGGCAGCTCGTGCTGCGGTTGCGCTGGCTGCTGGGAGGCGCCATCGGCGTGGCGTTCGCGCTCGGGCGGCTTGCCGAGATCCTGCTCTTCGAGTCCCCGCGCGACGCGTTGCGCCTGGCGCTCGACGTCGCCGCCTGGGGCACGCTCGGTGGCCTCGCCGTCTTGCTGACGCTCACGTGGGTCGGGCGGCAGGAGCGCCGTTACCACCAAGGGCTTGAGCGCGCCCTGCGCGACCAGCAGCGCGCCAACAGCCACCTCGCTCTCCTCAGCGAGGTCAACCGCAGCATCGCTGATACGGCCACGCTCGACGAGGTGCTCGACCTGGCGCTGGCCTTCCCGCGCCGCCTCGTGCCCTCCCGCGCGGCCGCACTTCTCCTCGCGGCCCCCTCTGGGCCTGTCGAGGCCCGCGCGGCCGGCGCGTCGCCCGAGGAGTTCGCCGCGTGGCGCCGCGTCTTCGGCATGACCGCCCCGCCCCAGGAGGACCGCCGTCCGCACCTGCTCACGCCCGCTGGGACGCACGCCGGCCCCGCGGCCTCCCTCGTGCTCCCGCTGCACGACGGCATGGCCCCGCTCGGCTGGATCGAGATCTACCTTGACCGCCTGACGCCGATCGCCGACGATGAGCTGGCCTTGCTCGAGACCATCGCCACCGAGATCGCTGAGGCGGTGGCCAGCGCCCGCCGCCGTAGCCGCGAGGAGCGCGCGATCTTTGAGCTCGAGCGCGCCATCGCCGAGGAGCGCGCCCGAATCGCGCGCGACATCCACGACGGCATCGCGCAAAGCCTGGCCTTTGTGCGGATGCGGGTCGATCTGTGGAGCGAGTGGATCGACAGCGACCCCCGGCGGCTGCGCGGCGAGCTCGCCGAGCTCAAGGGCACCCTGCGCGAGCAGATCCGCGAGCTGCGCCGCGCGATCTTCGCGCTGCGCCCGGTCCAGTTCGACGAGCTTGGCTTTGTGGGTGGGCTGCGGCGCTACATCGTCGAGTTCGCCGGCCAGCATGGCTGGGACACCAACGTGGACCTGCGCGGCGCGCCGCCGTCGCTCTCGCCCGAGCTCGAGGCGATCTGCTTCCGTATCGTCCAGGAGGCCCTGACCAACGTCGCCAAGCACGCCGGAGCCTCCACCGTCGAGGTGACGATCGGAGAGGCAGATCAGGGGCTGCGGCTCGTCGTGCGCGACAACGGGCGTGGCTTCGACCCGGGCGCCGTGGCAGACGCGCCGGACCACGTGGGGCTGCGGCAGATGCGTGAGCGGCTCGCCGCCTACCGCGGCCAGCTCACAATCCTTTCGCGGCCCGAGGCCGGCACCGAGCTACGCGCTTGGGTGCCCCTAGGCCGCTCGCCCACCGATGAAGAGTAAGCGAGGAGTGCTATGGCGCCGATACGAATCCTTCTGGCCGACGACCACCGCATGTTCCGCCAGGGCCTGCGCGAGCTCCTCGAGCGCAAACCGCAGTTCGAGGTCGTGGGGGAGGCGGCAACCGGGCGCGAGGTGCTGGAGCGTGCGGCGGCGCTGCGCCCGGATATCGTGCTGCTCGACATCCAGATGCCGGAGATGGACGGCGTGGCGGTGGCGCGCCAGCTCGGCCAGGCGCACCCGGAGTCCAAGGTCATCATGCTGACGATGTACCGCCAGGACCAGCACCTGTTTGAGGCCATCAAGGCCGGCGCGCGCGCCTACCTGCTGAAGGACGCCGACGCCGAGGAGCTCGTTGATGTCATCGAGCGCGTGTCGCGCGGCGAGGCGGCTCTGGATCCCACGGTCACGCTGCGGGTGTTCAATGAGTTCCGCCGGCTCAGCACCGACCAGGACATGGAGCAGCTCACCGAGCGTGAGCGCGAGATCCTGCAGCTCCTCGCCGCCGGCCACGATAACCGCACCATCGCCGGGCGGCTTCACCTGTCAGAGAAGACGGTCGGCAACCGCCTGAGCGAGATCTTCCAGAAGCTCGGCGTCACCAACCGCACCCAGGCCGCGCTCGTGGCCGTGCAGCGCGGCCTGCTCCCGGTCGCCCCGATCTCAACCGATAACCGATAGATGGGTTGCAGGGAGGGTGTGCCCCTGCAACACACTTAGATACCGTAGATAAGCCGCGCGGCCGCGAAGTAGAGCGGCAGCCCAAGCGTCAGGTTGAAGGGGAATGTGATCACCAGCGCCGCCGTGAGGTAGTAGCCTGGATTGGCCTGCGGCAGAGCGATGCGTACCGCGGCCGGCGCCGCGATGTACGAGGCGCTCGCCGCGAGTGTGCCCAGCACCATCGCTCCCCCCGGCGACAGCCCCACCAGCGCCCCGAGTAACACTCCCAGCACGCCGTGGAGGATCGGCATCAGCACACCGAACCCCACCAGGAATATCCCCACGCGCGTCAGATCGCGGAACTGACGCGCCGCCAGCATTCCCATCTCGAGCAGGAACAGCGTCAGCGCGCCCTTGAACGGGTCGACGAAGAACGGCGAGACCTGCTCGAGGCCGGGTTTACCCGCCAGGAAGCCGATCACTAGTCCGCCGAAGAGCAGCACAATGCTCCTGCCGGCGAACACCTCGTGCAGCACAGCCCCCCACGAGCCCGTCCTGCCGAGCCGCGCCTGCGCGATCACCAGCGCCACTACGATCCCCGGAATCTCCATCAGCGCCACCAGCGCCGGCATGAACCCCTCGTACGGGATCTGCGCGGCCTCAAGGAATGTGAGGCTCGCGCTGAACGTGACTGCCGACACCGACCCGTAGTGCGCGGCCAGTGCCGCTGCGTCCGCTACCGCAAACTTGCCCCACATCCGCAGGATCGCGTAGCACCAGAGTGGGATAGCGACGCCCAGCACGATTGCCACAAGCGCTGGCCCCACGACCTGCCCTGGTGTGGCCGTCGAGAGCTCGGCCCCTCCCTTGAGGCCGATCGCCAGCAGCAGGTAGATCGACAGCGCGCTGTAAAGCCCTTCCGGGAAGTGCAGGTCGCTCTTCACGAGCGTCGCCATGATGCCAAGCCCAAACGCCAGCGCCATCGGTGAGAGGAGATTCAGGCGCACTAAGTCGAAGATATCCACGCTCGCCCCCTCTTCATAAAGACCCACAACGCTGTGGCGCGAGGCGGCAACACGCACGCCCTCGTACTGCGCCGCTTCACCGCGGTCGGGGATGATGATGTGCTCGCCTCAGCGGCAAACCTATGGAGGGTCAGGAGGGGCGAAGCCCTCCGTGAAACCCTCCAGATCGAACGGTTTGCGTGAAATGATCTACGTGATCTAGAGGATAACGGCGGCGAGCGCCACCGCGAACAGGAGCTGCACGATCACCGATGCACCCTGCAACAGGCGCGACCCCAGGCGCTCGCGGTGGTATAGGGCCAGCCCAAGCGCGGTGTTGAGCAGGCTGAGCGCGAACGCTGCTAGCGGCATGAACAGCGCCTGGTGGCGCGGGCGCAGCTCAGCCAGCTCGCCGGTCGCGTCGAACCGCATCTCGACAAGGGGTGACAGCTCGGGGTAGCGCGCCGCCAGGAAGGCCAGCGCTGCGAGGTTCAGCGCCAGCGCGGCCAGGAGCAGCCCGCGCACGGTCCGGTCGTTCCAGAAGGCGTAGAGGAACATCCGGCTCGGCTCGATCGCAGGCGCGAGCGGCTTGGCCGCGCCGAGATTGCGGCGCTGCTCCAGGTCCTGTACGAACGCCTCGTGATCAGCGGGGGAGATAGCGTACGCCGCGTCGGCGGTGTACACAACCAGGCTTCGCGACGGCGGCAGCGACGTGAACAGGTGCAGTCGCTGTCCTTCCGCCAGCTGAGCCTCACCCCAGTAGGAGCCGACACTCTGCGCAAATCGCCACCGGAGCACTGTGTCAGGCACGCCGACGTCGATACTGGTGATGCGGTCCAGCGGGACTACGGCCCGATTCCCGAGCCAGTTGATGTACATGCCGTTGCGGTCGAGCTCATAGGTCAGCGTGAGCGCTGCGGCCGCCCGGTAGGCCAGCCACCCCGTGAGCCCCAGGAGCCCGAGCAGCGCCACGAGCTGCGCGAACAGCCCGAGATCCACTCGCCAGCTCTCCGGCGGGCCAGCCAGCGCACGCGCAAGCCACGCGACTACCAAGCTCGCAAGTCCAAGCACTATGGCCAGGAGCCCCAGCGCGATCCAGCGCCCCGGCGCCGATTGTGATGTCCATCGTCGCATATGTTTTTTGGAGGGGCAGAGCCCCCCCAAACCTCCCCCAAGGGAACGATAGCCCGGTCACTACGGTGTCGGCGTCGCTGCGGTCGCAGTCGCCGCGCTCGTCGCTCCGGTGGTCACGGTTGTGGTGGGAGTGACCTCACTCGCCGCTCCGGGTGTCCCGATCGGCGACGGCGTCGGTATCTCGGTGGGCGCTGGCTCGCCGCCGAGGTCCAGCGTCGGCAGCGGCTCTGGCGTCCCCGTGGGCGGCGCTGTGGGCGAGGGCGTGACAGCCGGGAAGCGCTGCGCGCTCACGGCGGCGCGCTGCTCAGTCAGCCACGTCTCGAACGCCTCGGCGCGCGAGCGCTGAAGCTGATCCTCGCGCGAGTCCACCCTCCGGTCGACAAGCTGCACGATGTGCCATCCGAACGGGGTGCGTACGAGCTCGGGGGCCACCTGGCCCGGCTCAAGCCCTGCGACCGCTGCGATGATCGCAGGGTCAATCTGTGTCCCCGAGGTGGAGTTGCCCGTCGAGTCGAAGCCCGGGAGCGAGCCGCCCGCATCGCGGGTGGTGAAGTCCTCGGAGCGCTCGCGCGCGAGGGCCTCGAAGTCCGATCCTGCGCTCGTGGCCTCCTCGAGAATAGACTCGGCCTCATCGCGCCGCGCCTCGTAGGCGGATTCGGGGATGTCGGTGGTGTCGGTGGTCGCCCCTGTGACCTTCACCAGAATATGGCGCACGTCGATGTTGCTCGGCTCGGTGCTTGGGGTGAAGCTGGTCTCGGGCACCAACTGCTGCTGCACCTGGCTCACCAGCACCTGGCGCTTGAACTGGTTGTTCAGGCCAGTGCGGAAATCCTCGAGCGTCAGCTGCGCCCTGCGCTGCGGGTCCACGCGCTGGATCTCCGCCCGGTAATCCTCGTACAGCTTGTTCAGCACTTGGTCGCGGCGGCTCAGCGCCTCCTCCGCCTGTGGCGTCGCCGTGGGCGGCACTGTCGGCTCCGGCGTCGCAGTGGGCTCGGGCGTCGCGGTGGGGCCATTGGGTGTCGCCTCGGGGGTGCCAGCGGCCGGGGTCTCGCCCTCGAGCGGCGGCAGTGTCGGCAGCGTCCCAACGGTTGGGGTGACGGGGGTCGTGGGGGCGAAGGCCGGGCCGTAGTTACTCACCAGCTCCTGGGCGATCTGGCCGTCGGTTGCCTGAATGCCAAACTCGCTGGCCGCGCGCTGCTCGATAATCTGCCCGTCGACCCAGTCGTTGATGGTCGCCTCGTTCACCGGCGCGCTGCGGACCTGCGGCACCTCAACGTCGAGCTGGGAGACCTGCCCGAGGAACTGCTGGGCGAACTGCTCGCCAAACGTTGCCAGGTAGAGGCTCTGGCCGACGGTGCTGGCAATCTGCCCGCGCCGCTCGTTCCAGTAGTCGCCCCGAGTGAGGGTGGCGTTGCCCACCTGTGCCACCGGGCGGCTCGGGAGCCACAGCTGGTCGTACAGGACACCGAAAAGGATCGCGAGGACCGACATGCCGAGCGCTACGCCCGTGACAGTCAGAATCTGTCGCTGGCGGCGGCGCTCACGCTCCTTGCGTGTCGCATGGCGCCGAGCGGTCACAGCTGCGCGCGCCTGCTCCTGCTGCTGCTGGTTTTTCTTAGGTGTTTGCGACATACAAGTTATGATTGCAAAGCGGTACAAACAATGTGACCGCCGCAGGAGCGATGGCCAGCCCGGTTATCGCTTCTGCGGCCGGTCGTCGCTCCTGCGGCGGTCTCACGACTGTATCTCCGCGATGGGCACTAGCTGCGGGTGTGCGCTGCAACGAAGTGCAGCAGCGCCATCTGCCGCGCGCGCTTGATCGCGGTGGTCAGCGTGCGCTGGTGTCGGGCACAAGTGCCTGTGCGCCGGCGGGGCAGAATCTTGCCGCGCTCGGAGATATAGCGCTGCAGACGCTTGACATCCTTGTAATCCACAGTCCGAATGCGATCGCCGCAGAACGTGCACACCTTGCGGCGAGCGATGAACTTGCGGCGGCCACCCGGGCCGCGGCGGCCCATATCGTCGCTCATGTCTCTGTAGTCCTTGTCTCGTGTAGGGAATAGAACGCTACTGATCGACCACGTATCGCACGCTTCCCGGCGCTAGAAGGGGATGTCTTCGTCGCCGATGTCGAGCTGCTCACGGCCACTGCTCGAGCCGCGCGGCTGGCGCGGCTCTGAGTAGTGGTCGTCGAATTGGCTGTGCTCGCGGCTGCTGCGGCCATCGAGCATAATCATATCGCTCGCGATAACCTCGGTACGATAGTGCGAGACGCCCTCCTGATCCTGCCACTGCCGCGTCTGGAGCCGGCCCTCGATATAGACCCGGCTTGCCTTCCGCAGATGCTCGTTGCAGATCTCGGCGAGCTTATTCCAGGTGACCACGTTGAACCACTCGGTCTCCTCGTGAAGGTCCCCGTTGCCATCTTTCCACTGGCGACCGGCAGCGACGCTGAACGTCGTCACCGGGCTACCGCCAGGGGTGTAGCGCATCTCAGGGTCCTTGCCGAGCCGCCCGATGATCATCACTTTGTTCAGATCTTTCGCCATCTCGGTCACCTCTCGCGTTCTCTCATACCCAGGGGAAGCTGGCGCCTCTCACGCCCCGGCGAGCTACTCCTCGCCGTCCTCGCCCTCGCCCTCGTCCGCCGTGGCGGAGACGGCCGCGGGGGCCGGGGCGCCCGCGCGCAGATCCACAACCGTCAGGAGGTAGCGCAGGACGGCATCGGTCAGCTTGAGGGTGCGCTCGAGCTCGGCGATCTTGTCGGCCGCCAAGGAGAAGTGCATAAGGACGTAGTAGCCCTCGTTGAAGCTGCGCCGGCTAGCCTCGCCCTCGGCATATTCGCGAATGGGGTATGCGAACTTCCGCCGGCCCCAGGGTGCGGAGTGGTTGGTGTCCGTCACCTCGCCGCCAAGCGACGTGATCGCCTGGCTCACGCGGGTGATCGTTGCGCCGATCTCCTCCTCGGTGGAACGCAAGGGGGAGATGATGTACATCATTTCGTAGTCACGGCGACGCTCGCGCATCGGTCCTCCTCTCGGTCATTGCCTCCCGCGTCAGGCCCGCTGGCATGCGCGTCGCCGAACGGCGCGCGGGAGGAAGAAGCTTTATTCGACTGCAAGCGAAGATTATAGCATAGCCTCACAGAGCCCGCAAACAAGCTTGACCGTGCGTGCGCCGTGCGGTAGACTACACAGCGCGCACGGCTCACGAGGGAGAACAGGGCATCTGTAAGCGAATGCTTCAGGAAACGCCCGCGCTCGTCATCAGCGGCCGCTACAGCGAACGCCGGGTGCGTAGACCTCCGAGGAAGCGATTGTGATGACGTGATGACTGCACAGTATCTTGTGACTGTCCGCTCCCGATATGACCACCACGCCCCGCAGAGCCTCTACCTGTTGGAGGCTGACCTGCAGGCGGCGGAGATCGATCTCTTGGCGAACGAGCTCCTGCACGACCCGGTTGTTCAGACAGCCGCCTGGAGCACGATCGATACGCTCCCCGATGACCACGGCGCCGCAGGCTCGCCCCTCGTCGTCGAGGTTGCCTACAAGCCGGGTGTGACGGACAACGAGGCCGAGAGCGTCCGCGTTGGTGCCGCACGCCTCGGTATCACCGGTCTCCATGTTGTCAAGACACTGCGCCGCTACAGCATCCAGCATCCCGATGAGGCCGCAGCCCTGGCCAACGATGTCATCCAGACCACGCTGACCTACGCCTCCGGGGCCACCGCCGATCGCCAGGCCTGGTATGCGACGCTCCTCCACTCCCCTGCGCAGACTGAGCCGCACGTCGCACACGTGGCGATCAACGGTGCGGACGATGAGACGCTGCTGCGTATCAGCCGCGAGGGCATCCTTGCGCTCGATCTGGCCGAGATGCGCGCTATCCAAGAGTACTTCCGCCGTGAGGAGCGTGAACCCTCCGACGGCGAGCTTGAGACGATCGCGCAGACCTGGAGCGAGCACTGTTCCCACAAAACGTTTAAGGGGCGCGTGCGCTATCGCGTGGCCCGAGGGCCGAGGACCGAGGATGAAAGTCCCGCTCTGCCCTCGGAACGCTACGCTGCTCTTCACCTCCTGGCGCAGGATTGCGAGATCGACAGTCTGATCAAGACATTCCTGATGGTTGCCACCCAGCACGTGCTCGCGCAACGGTCCCACGACCCGCAGCTCAAGGCTCAAGACTGGGTGCTCTCCGCCTTCGTCGATAACGCCGGCATCCTGGCCTTCACCGATGAGTACGAGGTCTCGTTCAAGGTCGAGACCCACAACCACCCTTCGGCGCTCGAGCCGTTCGGCGGGGCCAACACCGGCGTCGGCGGCGTTGTTCGCGATGTGCTCGGTGTCTCGGCCCTGCCGATCGCCAACACCGACGTGCTTTGCTTCGGCCCGCTTGACCTGGCGGACGAGGCGCTTTCTCCCGGCGTCCACCACCCGCGCCGCATCGCCGCTGGCGTGGTGGATGGCGTGCGTGATTACGGCAACAAGCTCGGCATCCCCACCGTCAACGGCGCCGTGCTCTATGACCCGGGCTACATCGCTAACCCCCTCGTGTACTGTGGCACGGTCGGTCTGGCTCCTCGCGGTAGCCACCCCCGCACCGTCAGCCCCGGCGACGCGGCGGTGGTGCTGGGCGGCCGCACTGGGCGCGATGGTATCCATGGTGCGACCTTCTCCTCGATTGAGCTGACCCACAGCACCGTCGAGGAGGTGGGCAGCGCAGTCCAGATCGGCGATCCGATCACTGAGAAGAAGCTGATCGACGTCATCCTCCAGGCGCGCGACCGCCGCCTCTACAGTGCGATCACCGACTGTGGCGCCGGTGGGCTCTCCTCGGCCGTGGGCGAGATGGGCGCCGAGTGCGGCGTGACTGTCGAGCTCGAGGACGTCCCGCTCAAGTATGCCGGCCTTCAGCCCTGGGAGATCTGGCTCTCCGAGGCCCAAGAGCGCATGGTGGTCGCCGTGCCGCCCGACAAGCTTGCGGAGCTCCTCGAGCTCTGCGCTGGCGAGGATGTCGAGGCTACAGTCATTGGCCACTTCACCGACACCGGCCGCCTCAGCGTGACCCACCGCGGTACCACGGTGGTGGATCTGGACATGCACTTCCTGCACGACGGCCGGCCGCAGCGCGTGCTCGATGCGCTATGGGAGAGCGGAGACCAAGGACAAACGACCACGGGCAAAGCTGTGGGCAGCCCCGCTCCCGCCGATATTCTGCTGTCGCTCCTAGCCCACCCCAACATCGCCTCCAAGGCGCCGATCATCCGCACCTACGATCACGAGGTGGGCGGGCGAACGGTGGCCAAGCCGTTGGTCGGCGCGCTCTGCGATGGCCCCGGCGACGCAGCCGTGCTCCAGCCGCTCCACAGCAGCCCGCGCGGCATCGCGCTCGGCTGCGGCATCAATCCGCGCTACGGCCAGATCGACCCGTACTGGATGGCCCTGGCCTGCGTCGACGAGGCGCTCCGCAACGTCGTGGCCGTCGGCGGGGACCCGGGGCAGGTGGCGATCCTCGATAACTTCTGCTGGGGCGACCCGCGCCAGCCGGATCGCATGGCGGGCCTCACGCGCGCCGCTGCAGGGTGCTACGACGCTGCGCTGGCGTATGGTGCGCCCTTCATCTCCGGCAAGGACTCGCTCAACAATGAGTACCGGGACGCGCAGGGCGTGCGCACTCCCATCCCGCCCACGCTGCTGATCTCGGCGCTCGCGATCGTCCCTGATGTCACGCAGAGCGTCACGATGGACCTGAAGGAGCCGGGCAGCCTGGTGTACTTGCTGGGCCTGACGAAGCCTGAGCTGGGTGGTGCGCACGCGCTCGATGCTGGCATGCTTGCTGCGGAGGGGCTTGCCGTCCCGCGCGTGGACCTCGAGCAGGCGCCGCGCCTGCTGGCGTCCCTTCACGCGGCGATCCGCGCTGGCCTGGTATCCGCCTGTCACGACCTCAGCGAGGGCGGGCTGGGCGTTGCTGCGGCCGAGATGGCGATCGCCGGCGGGCTCGGGGTGGAGCTTGACCTCGCGGCCGCACCCCGCGCCGAGGGCGTCACATCCGATGCAAGCCTGCTGTTCACCGAGTCGCCCACGCGCCTCCTGGTCGAGGTGCGCCCGGAGCACGCGGCGGCCTTCGAGGCGCAGCTCACGGGGCTGCCTGTGGCGCGCGTGGGCGTCGTCACCAGTGAGCCGCAGCTGGTAGCGCGCGGGCTCGGCGGTGCCGAAGTGCTGCGCACCCCGGTCGAAGAGCTGAGGGCCGCCTGGCAGGGCACACCCGTGGTGTAGAGCCACCGGGCGCAGTGCCTGCCATAACGCCAACTGTATGTGTTGTGACCGCGGGCCACCGTGCCTGCCCAGGGAATAGCAGCTATGACCAACGGAGAGAGCGAGAGCACGCCGATCCTGACCCCCGAGCAGTTCGCGGGGTATATCGAGCGCCGCCTCGTCCTGAACGACGACGAGATCGAGGTCCTGGGCCGCGAGGGCATCACGCTGCGCCTCAAGGTCCGCGGGCGTGAGGTTGCCTCCGATCTCAGCGCCACCTATGCCGCCTACACCCGCAACCCGGCGCAGCTCGATGCGATCGCGCGCGGCTACGTGCGCGTCCTGCTCGGCGAGCTGCCTGATCGCTCCGAGCGCAGCTTCGAGTCGCGTGCGCGGCGCATCATGCCGATGCTCAAGCCGATCGAGCTGCTCGTGATGGTGAGCGAGCGCAAGGTCCCGATGATCGCCTACCGCGACTTCATCGCCGACCTTATTATCACGTACGTGATCGACGAGAAGAACAGCGTCGCGTACATCAACGAGGAGCAGCTCGACCGCTGGGGTATCACGGTGCAGGAGCTGCACGACCAGGCGGTTGAGAACCTGCGCCGCCGCACGGGCGAGCGGGTGCGCTTCACCACGGTGGGGGAGGGAGAGCAGCAGCTCTTTATCTTCAACAGCGGTGATGGCTACGACGCGACGCGCCTGCTGCTGACTGACATACTGGCTGAGTGGGCGCGTGGCCTGCCAGGGCGGCTCGTGATCGGCATTCCGAACCGCGATTTCCTGATCGCCCTGAGTGATACAAACCAGGACATCCTGCGTGGTGTCGCGGCTCAAGTCCAGGCCGACGCGGCTCAGCGAGATCACAGCCTGACAGACCAGCTCTTCACACTGGTTGGTGGTGCTGTGCGCGAGTATGAGTGGGAGTAGGCAGAGGACCTTCCCGCCTGCCCGGGTAACGCAAGGCCGGTCACGTGCCCGTCCGGCACCACATGGTGCGCGGCCGGCGACGAGAGGGGCACAAGATGGAGCTCGGAGTCGTTCTCTTCACCGTCGGCGCCTACGGCCTTGCGCTCTACGTCGGCTGGCAGACGCGGGCGGCGAACTTTGTCGTCGCGCTCCTCGGTGGGCACCTGGCCGTGCTAGCCTCGCCGCTGTGGCAGATGCTCTATGGCTTCAGCTATGACCCCGCGCTGTCGACGATGTACACTTGGGTGCGCTCGGATGACGTAAGCCACTCACTGCCCTGGCCGGTGTTCATCGGCGGCTGGATCATGATCTTGCCGGCCGTGGTCATCTTCTACCTGTACCGGCGGCGGTGGTGGTTCTCCGGCTATCTCACCGGGCTTCTGACCCTCGGGCTGTTCGTGCTCTACCATCTGCTTGTAGAGACGCTGGGGATACGCGCGGGCTGGTGGCGCTACGCCGCCGACACATCCCTCCCGCTTGGGGTCTCGACGGTCATGCTGGCCGCGCTGATGAACGGCTTGCTGTCACTCGGTATGCTCACAGCACTCGTTCTGACGCGTCACTACGCTCCGGGTAGCCTGCTCCTCTTCCTGCTGCCGGTGCCGCTCGCGCTCGTGCTTCTGATCCACGGGTTGCTGGGCGCGCCGCTCTACACTGTGCTCCTGCTCCGGGCACAGTCCTGGGCGGGTGTGATCGGCATGATCGGGACGCTCGGGCTGCTGGCGTGGGGGGCGCATATTGTGGCGAGCGGGCTAGCACAGCAGCGGGACGTGGGCCAGCCCGCGCTGTAGCCAAGCTCGTGAAGTGGCCTACAGCGCTGAGCTGCGCTTCAAAACCACAAGAGTGATGTCGTCGGTCTGGGCCGCGCCGGCCGCAAAGGTGGTCACTGCGTCGATGATGCGGCTCACGATCTCGTCGGGCGAGAGGTGGTGCGCATGCCGCAGCACCTCGATCAGCCGCTCCTCGTCGAACAGCTGCCGCGCGCTGTTCATCGCCTCGGTCACCCCATCGGTGTACAGCACCAGCACGTCGCCCGGGCCTATCTGCGTCGAGCGCTGCTCGAAGCGTGGCTCGGGAACGATACCCAGCACGATCCCCTGGGCGTGCAGGCTCTCGACCTCGCCCGTCTCCGCGCGGTACAGCAGCGGGTAGTTGTGCCCCCCGTTGGCGTAGGTGAAGCTGTGGTCGACGAGATCAAGGATTCCGTAGAAGCAGGTCACGAACAGGCCGCTGCGGGCGTCCTCCAGTATCAGCCGGTTCGCCTGCTCCAGCACCTGGTCTGGGAGGCGCCCATCGCTCGCCGTGGCGCGGATCAGCGTGCGCGACAGCACCATGAACAGCGAGGCCGGCACGCCCTTGTCGGTGACATCGGCGATCACTATCCCGAAGCGACCTGGCGGCTCCTCTCGCGGCTCTGCCCGGGGCGCGCTGACGCGTGGCGAGCCTCGGCCGGTGCGCCACCACTCGGTCTGGGCATCGCGCTTCTCCGGAGCATCGGGCGGCGGCTCGCCGGCCCGCCCCAGCTTGATGAAGTCGTAGAAGTCCCCGCCGACCTGACGTGCGGCGCGGTAGAACGCGCAGATGGCATACCCTGGGATGACTGGGCAGGCGTCAGGCAGGAAGCTCGCTTGGATGGCGCGCGCGAGATCCAGCTCCTGCTCGAGGCGCTGGCGGGCCAGTGCTTCCTGGTGCAGCCTCTCGCGCTCCAGCGTCTGCGCCAGTTGGGTACCAAGGAGCGCCAGGAGCTGCGCCTCGTCCATCAGGAAGTGGCGCGGCGCGGCTGTGTTGACCATCAGCGTGCCGATGGGGGCCCCACCGAGCTCCACGCTCAGCGCCAGGTGGCCCCGGAACTGCTGCTGCTTCAAGAGCGGTGGCAGATCGTCGAGCGCGTCTACCTCGAGGCGCGCGCTGCTCTCGGGCAGGTACCAGAGGTGAGGGTTCACGGCGTCCAGTACGGCCGGGAGCGTGGAGTCAGCTGGGAGCCGCCAGCCGTGGGCGGCCACGAGGACTGCGCGCCCGGCCGCCTCGTCGGCCTCGACGTAGGCGCAGGCATCGGCCTCGAGCAATCGCGCCCCCACACGCACCAGCCGCTGCAGCGCCGGCTCGAGCGACTCGGCGCCGAGAAGCTCGTGCGAGAGCTTCAGCAGCGCGGCCTGCTCGTGCACCCGCCGCACTTTCACCTGATCGTGCAGACGCACGCGGGCGATAGCGGTGCCGATGAGGTAGCCGATCGCCGAGAGGAGCTGGAGCTGCGCGGGGGTGAAGCGGCCGAACTCGGTGGTGGCAATGTTGAGGATGCCGAGCACGTCATCGCCGCTGTGGAGCGGGACAGAGGCGTGCTGCACAAGCGAGCGCTTGTCCCCTACAGCGTAGCGTAGGCGGCTGCACCGCACGACGGTGATGGATTTGTTGAGCTTCCCCTTGCCGCAGAGGTCCTGACAGGTACAGTCGCCTGACCAGGGCGCGCCGGGGTAGGTGATAGCTGGCGGTAAGTCATGGCGCGCAGCGAGGCGATACCCCCCGCTCTCATCCCGCAGGAATACCCAGCCGCTCTGCAGACCCATGAGCTCCACAACGTGAGGCAGCGCAGACTCAAGCACCTCGCGCAGATCCAGGGCACGGTTCAAAATCTGCGCCAGTGTGTTCAAGGTGGACAGTTCGACGAGCCGCCGCTGCGAGTCCGGCAGTGCGGGCACTAGTCTTTCTTCCGGCAGAACCCGACCCCGTCCCGGATCGGGATAATGACCGACTCCAGCTCAGGGTGCTCCATGATGGCGCGGTTGAATTCCTGGATGCCGCGAACCGTCGGCGCCGCGTCGTCCTCGAGGACGAGCGCGTTGCACAGCACGTTGTCCGCAATCAGGATACCGCCCGGCCGCAGGCGTGGCAGACACATCTCGAGGGCCTTCAGTGCGTCGTGCTCGCCCTCGAAGTGGCGCAGGATATCGAGGAAGATCAGGTCGTACGTCCCCTCGAGCGTGCCGATAGTGCTGAACCACTCACCCTCGATCTGGACGAAGTGCTCGCCGTACCCGGCCCGATCCACGTAGTTTCGCGCGCGGGCGATGCGCTCGGGGTTGCGCTCGATCGCCGTCAGGCGTCCCCCCTGGGCCGAAATGGCCTTGAGCAACCAGAGGGCGGCGTAGCCGGTGGCTGTGCCGATCTCGAGCGCCTCGCGCGCCCCGCTGCTACGGGCGAGCAGGTAGAGCAGTTGGCCCTCGACCGGGCCTACGAGCGGCCAGCCGTGGAGACGCCCTTCCTGCTCGAGTTCGGTGAGCACTTGCGGCCTCGGCGTCATCAGATCGGAAAGGTAATCTTCGATCGCAATATTCGTAATGTCGTCACGCATATGCTTCCTCCTGGTGCGTCCCGACCCTGGTAATTTAGAGCTCGATTGTACCACACTTTATCAGGACACGCTGCGTTATTTTGCCATTCCAATCACGAAAAACGCCCTCTTGCATGTGTCCGGAGCGCTGTGCAGGCCGGCACTTCCCATCCGTTGACATGCGTATTCGATAGCACTATCATAGAACGACAGCCTGAGCATAATTGAAAAAGAACGCATATCTCATGCACCGTGCCTATCATCGCTGGGACAGCCACACGCTCGGCCGATCCATGGAGTTGCTTGTATTTGGCCACGCAGGGGCACCTGTGCTGGTCTTCCCGACATCAGAGGGGCGCTTCTACGAGTATGAGGACCGCGGCATGGTCCATGCTTTGGCCGAGCAGATTGAGCAGGGGTGGTTCCAGCTCTACTGCGTGGATAGCATCGACTCCGAGAGCTGGTTCTGCACGTGGGCTCACCCGCATGGGCGCCTCACCCGCCACGACCAGTACGAGCGCTACATCCTTGATGAGGTCCTGCCCTTCATCTCTTCACAGAACCCCAACCCCTACCTGATCGCCCACGGCTGCTCTCTCGGCGCCAGCCACGCCATGCTCATCGCTCTGCGGTATCCGGAGCGCTTCAACCGTGTGGTCTCACTCTCCGGGTATTTCAACATGCGCTACTTCCTGGACGGCTACGACCACCCCGAGGTGTACCTCCACAACCCGCTGGACTTCATCGGGGGTATCCAAGATGACGAGCTTGTGAATAAGCTGCGCCGGCTTGATATTGTCATGGCCATCGGCAAGGAAGATGAGGGGGCGTGGACCAATGCCGAGCTGTCGAGCCAGCTGTGGGGCAAGGGGATCTGGCACGCTATGCGCTGGTGGGATGGCTGGGCACACGACTGGCCCTACTGGCGCCAGATGATACCACTCTATATCGGAGGCACCTTGTGATGTGCCCTGGAATGCGCACCCCCTACGCGACCCCCTCAAGCCGGCGCACGAGACTCGCCACCAGCAGCGAGGCACGCTCGAGCACGGCCTCGTCTATCTGATCTGCGGAGTCGTCTGCCATGTGTCTTAGGGGAATATGGCCTCTGCCGTCAAGGCATGTGATGGTGAGGGTTCGCATCCCTGCGTCCCGCAGTCTACCGGCAAGTGTCTGGCCGTCCCGATAGACCTGTGGCAGAGCCTCTACACGCGCCTCGGCTGCCGCGAGACGTGCCTGCTCTAGCAGCAGTACGTCTGCGCCTCTGCCACGCGGGCCGTCGCCCTCGCGGACGTAGCATAGATCTCCAACCCCCAGCCCCTCGAGGCTGACGAACAGCGTCGTCTCACTGTCGAAAGGGTAGCGCTGCAGCAGATTGTGAAGGCCCCTGCCGCTTCCAGACGAGCCAAGTGCTACCGCCCACAGCTCGACGGTTCCGAGCGTGCTGGTGCTCTCAGCTACGGTGAGCAGAACGGCGAGCGCACCAGCGTGGCTGACGGCGCCAGGCGAGTATGGCCTGCGTGCCGCAAGGATCTCGAGCGTTGCCGTCAGGAGGAGGTAGAGCACCGGTAGGGCTTGGAGATACCACAGCACGCGGCGTACCTCCAGCGGTAGATCAGTGATGCCGAGCAGAGCGAGCAGGAGTATGGCACAACAGGCCGCGAGGCGCCCGACGTGCTGACGCCCGTTTGTGATGAGCACGCGTGCGGCCGCGCCAAGCGCCGGCAGCGAGTCGAGCGGCGCAAGGAGCACCACACGCCAGCGCCGCGACTTGTCTGATGCTCGTGTGGCGACGACATTCTGGCTAGCGAGACGCTGCCCCAGCAGCGGGGTTCCCTGGCGTCGCAGCAGACATGCCGCTGCCACGGTAGACCACATGGCTAGCAACAGTGACGGCAGCGGCTGCCAGAAGTAGAGAAGCACCCCAAACAGTTCCAGCACACCCAGTGTCAGCCCGTCCCACCCCTGGGAACGAGTGACACGAAACGGGTCAGCCGACACGAGCATTCCTGCCCGACGAAGGCGACCATCGAGGTAAGCGGCAGCCTTGGCCTCCGCGAGCGATGTCGGAGGCCGAGGACCTATCTCGCCTGCGATCCGCAGCATCGCTACATGAGGTTCCTCACGTAGCCGGCGGCCTGGGCGTGGCAACTGTCCATCGCTCTGATCGGGTAGGCGCCGATTGTAGCGCGCGTCACTCATATTGTTATCGCACACTCGGGGCTAAAATACACGCGCTCTGATGCATCATACTAGTACCAGTACCTTTTTATCGCGGTACCAAACAGCCATTGTAGCAACAGTGCCACTATGGCATGATTGTGGTGCGGCGACCTCCATCGACGCAGTACAACATCCAAACCACAGAGGAGGTGACCAACATGCTTCGCAGCTTCTTTGCCAAGGAAGAGGGCCAGGGTCTCGTCGAGTACGCGCTTATTCTCGTGCTCATCGCTATTGTTGTCATTGGTATTCTGACCCTCCTGGGCAGCAAGGTGAGCCAGGTCTTCAGCCAGATCAACAGCGGTCTGTCGAAGTAACCATCACCAATCCTCGGCAATAACAGCGCCCCGCCATCTGTGGCGGGGCGCTGTTATTGTTTACAGGGTGTCGATCAAGGCAGTTCCTCACCGTAGCGCCAGCGGTAGTAGTGCCGCCCTACGTTGCCCATCTCTACACGCCAGCCTACGGGGTTATCTGGAATGTAGGTGAGCACACGGCGCTGGAAAACCTGAACCATGACATCGCGCTCTACTCCACCGACGCGGACACGTGTCCAGTAGGGTTCGCTCACCGGGTACCCCAGCGTGAACAGCCAGTCGATCAGCGTCCGGCTCTGGAAGCGGCCGCTATCGTAGACTAACCCGGTGTTATTCAGGTACGACCAGAACACTTCCGGCACATTATGCCCAGACTCCGGGACATAGTAGGTGATCTTTGTCTCGGGGTAGCGTGGACCTGTGAAGACGCCGATATTCCCTGCCCTGTCAATTGTCTCGCGCGGAAGCTGGCCTAGTTTCCGCTCCGCAGACTGCACAGCGACGCTCGAGAAGCTTGCGTAGGTCGGTGCGTTCGTGTCGTTCGTATCGCCTGCAATGGGGATGTGCGCCGAGCCTCGCTGGAGGTACTCGCCGTCGCCCACCTGGGCGCGGCCGGTGATCAGCTCCATCACCAGCAGACCTGAGGTCACAAACCAGCGGCTACTGCGGTCGCCGCTCGGATTGTTGATCTCCATCCTGCCCTTGTCGAAGTACTGCACTTGGCGCAGGCCGCCTCGAGCTTGAAGATACCCCTCTGCGCGCGCCATTAAACTGCGCGGCCCCCAGAGCCACGCACGCCGCGCGCGCCCCTCGGCAACTGCCCGGTCGTTACGCTGCCAGACCTGCTCGAACGCCGTGTCTGCGAAGCCCCTGAAGGGTCCATCGATCAGCTGGGACGGCTGTGTGTCGCCCTGAGCGAAGAACGCTTCCGGCGTCGCAGCAGTTGGTGTTACATCGAACGTCACAGCTGTGTTTGTCGGGGCAGGGGTGGTGCCGGGTGTCGCACCTTCGGCCCCACCTGTGCCACCGCCGCCTTCAGTCCCACCTGTGCCACCGCCGCCTTCAGCCCCACCTGTGCCGGGATCAGGGGCGATAGCAGGCTGTGGCGCCCGGCCGCACTCCTGATCAGGGAGACACTGCTGCAGGACGAGATCGTAGCGAATGAACTGGCTGCCGATATCGCCCGTGTTCTTGATCTGCAAGAAGTAGAAGCCATCAGACTGCGGCACGAATCGGAGCTGCGAGTCCAGTGAGCCCTCGATATCGTCGTTGAAGTCGATAATCGTCACGCCGTCCCGATCCGTTAGGAAGATTGTCGTATCGGCGCCGGCCTGGGTCTGGTTGTTGAAGTCGGGATTGTTTTTATACGGGCGAGTATCTGTGTAGAGATAGTACGTCTTGCCCGTCTTGCCGAAGAACCTCACCCAGTCAGCGTCTCCTGTTGGGCAGAGCGCACGCCGAGGCTGGATTTCATTCGACATAATGAGCTTCGCTTGCTCCGGCAGCCCGTCCTCCTCAAACAGGTCGCGGCAGACCTCGGGGACTGTCGGCGGAGTTGGCCCGTAGCTCTCAGAGTTGATAATGAAGGTGTAGGAGCGGTTGCCGCCGCCCACGTTCGCCACATCACGGACCCGCACATAGTAGACCCCATCGCGCGGGGCACGCCAAGACTGGATACGTGGGCGGATGTCGCGCGGGGGCGTGGGCGCAGGAGGGGGAGTGCGTGCAAAGAAGTCATCGTTTGATGTCAGACGCGCGCCGTTCTCATCGTACAGCTCGAGCGATAGGTCAAGCCCGAGATCCATCTGGAGGATATCGAGCGTGTAGACCTTTCCCCCGATAGCCGCGAACTTGAACCAGTCCTCATCGCCCTGGTCGCAGATGCCGTGCTTGTTCTCGACATCGACGACGATCAGCCGTGCGCCGCTGCGGCCCCCGCCGGGGTCATTCAAACCTTCGGGGCAGGCCGGGCCGGGCGAGGGGATCGGCGTCGCCGTCCGTGTGGGCAAGGGGGTCGGCGTGGGCGTCGAGCCGGCCACGGTGAAGCGGCCGAACGTCGAGATCGTAATAGCCGATGGGGTAGGAGTACCACTAGAACCGGATGTTGTTCGCGAGCCCTGAGCTGTGACACTGAGCGTATAAGTACCAGGAGCGAGGGTGTTGGGCGTGCTAATCGTGATGACAAATGGCTGCGATGAGTTGTTACTCACCAATACTGTGCCAGGATTCGATACCAAAACACCAGTAGGCTGATTTGCCACTGTAATGACAAAACTGTATGCATCTGTCGACACATTGTTACGTATTGTGAAATTCAGTGTGGCAGTGCCGCCTGGATCAACTGAGGGGATCGGAGTAGTCTGTGTGATCTCTGCTTGGGCCTGCGCGTGAGCGATCTCGGGACTTTGGCGCAGCCCATAGGCCAGAACAACGACAACTGCCAGCAGAGAAAGGAGAATATTTTCTAGCTGGGTGCGATGAGGTTTCGCAGGCACGGCGGCTCCGGGTAGTGAGGACTCAGCAACAGCGCGATTATAGCACGGTGAACAAGTGCGTCAAGCTATTCTTGGGGGAGGTCCCATCAAAAAAGATGTGGGGCAAGGATAGCGAACTCACGCTCTGCTTTACCCTTGCCCCAACGTAGCTGTTGTCTTCGTACCTGTGTGCCGCTCTCTAGAGCGAGAAAGAGTATCTCCAGGGACGACCTTCGCCCTCTTTGAGAGGGGCTGTTCAGAGGCCGGCCGGATGCGCTATTTCGCGCGCCAAACCTCGACCTACAGCGCTGGCCACCGCGGCGAGCTGGGGCACAAGCAGAGCGAAGTTATCGCACGTCAGCGACTGACCACCGTCCGACGTGGCGCGGTCCGGGTCGGGATGTACCTCGACGACGATGCCGTCGGCGCCGGCGGCCAAGGCGGCTAGCGCGAGCGGCTGCACGAGGTACCACTTCCCGGTGCCGTGGGATGGGTCGGCAATCACGGGCAGGTGAGTGCGCCGCTTGGCGAGTGCCACGGCATTCAGGTCCATTGTATTGCGCGTGGCTGTCTCGAAGGTGCGGATGCCGCGCTCACACAGGATTACGTTCGGGTTACCTTGGGCGATAATGTACTCGGCCGAGAGCAGCCACTCCTCGAAGGTCGCCGAGAGACCGCGCTTGAGCAGCACGGGCATCCCCGTGCGTCCGACCTCCTCGAGCAGCTGGTAGTTCTGCATGTTGCGGGCGCCGATCTGCAGCACGTCGGCATAGCGCGCCACGAGCGGCACGTCGGTGGGGGTCATGACCTCTGTGACGATCGGCAGCCCCGTCTCCTCGCGCGCCAGCGCCAGCAACTCGAGGCCGCGCTCTCCGAGGCCGCGGAAGGTGTAAGGCGACGAGCGCGGCTTGAATGCGCCGCCGCGAAGCATAGTAGCCCCGGCCTTGCGGACAGCACGGGCCGTCTGCATGATCTGCTCCTCGCTCTCGACGGCGCACGGCCCAGCGATCACAACCGTGTCCTTACCGCCGACCTCGATGCCGCGTACGTTCACCACTGTGTTCTGCGGGTGGAACTCACGCGCAGCAAGCTTGTAGGGCCGCGAGATGCGCACTGCCTCCATCACGCCGTTGAAGCGCTCGAGCTCCTCGCGCAGGGTGGGTGGGATGGCAGCCCCAATCACGCCCACGATATTGCGCTCCTCGCCGTAGGTTACGCGCCCCGTCAGGCCGTGCTCACGCAGCCGCTCCATCACCGCTGCCAGATCCTCTTCGGTCGCACTGCTCCGCATCACGACAATCATTACTGGGTTCTCCTTAACAAGTGGCAACATGCTCTCAATGTAGCTGCTGCTCGGGCCGACGCAGTATTCAGGGCTGACGTGGCGATCGGCCGGTCGGGCCGTTACTTGGACCTCTGCAGGGGTCATCGTCGTTCTCCTCTGCTATCGGTGCCGGCGCGTCGTTGGCCGAGCGTCTTCTAAAGAAGA
Source organism: Chloroflexota bacterium (assembly GCA_039805565.1). Taxonomy (GTDB): domain Bacteria; phylum Chloroflexota; class Chloroflexia; order Chloroflexales; family Roseiflexaceae; genus CALJIC01. The sequence goes on from JBDLTZ010000101.1 coordinate 35,352, forward strand.
GAGGAGGCGTCGCGCCCCCTCAAGACCTACAGCTCATGTGCAGCGCGCGCCGACACGCTCGCAGTGGCGGTAGCTCGCTCAGGTCGAAGCGTTCGTGCGCCGCGGATGTACACGTGGACGATCTCGTCCGCCCGACGCGTGGTGTTCCAGTGAACGAGCACGCGGATGCAGTGTGACAGGCTACCGGGCACGGCCATCTCGTGCGTGCAGAACAGCGCGGTGTCGATCCACCCGAGCTCACGCGCGGCCACGGCGGGGAACTCGGCGTTCAAGTCGGATGTTGTGCTGAAGATGGCGCTCGCGATGTCCTCGGGCCGCAGGTCGTTGGCAGCGATCAGGCGCTCGAGCATGTCTCGAGTGGCCTCGAGGATCGCCTCGCGCGTGTTTGCGTCCGCCGTGGTGGCGCCGCGAATGCCGCGGCAGTAGATGGTCATTGTGTCCTTCTCCTGTCGGAACAATCAGAAAGGGCGTGGAGCCCATTGCTCCACGCCCTCTTGACACGTTTGGGTCACCTGATCAGATCAACGCGAAGCAACCAGTCTCCTTGTAGGGCCGGTAAAATACCAATAAAAGGAGAAGCTGTTGCTAGGCATCCGCACGATAGCGACCTCGTGAGACTTCATATAGTAGGGAGACTATAGCATAGCCGCCGCAGTTCGTCAATCAGGAACCGAGCAGCTCTTCCGCCTCGATGATCGCCTGCGCGATATCCTTCATTTTGGCCCGCTTATCGCGGGCGCGCTGCCGAAGCCGTTCGTAGGCATCGCGCTCACTGAGGCCGAGCCTCTGCATGAGAATACCTTTTGCGCGCTCGATCAGCTTGCGTGCCTCCAGCGACTCCTCGAGCTCGAGCACCTGCGTCCGGAGGCTCTGGAGCTCACGGAAACGCGCCAGCGCAATGTTGATCGCAGGCGACAGTTCGGCCTCATTCACCGGCTTTACAAGGTACCCCAGCGCCCCAGCCGACTCCGCCTTGCGAATGGTGTCCCGGTCTGTGTAAGCTGTCAGCATGAGGATCGGCGTCGGGCGATGGTTGTTGATTCGACTGGCGGCCTCGGTGCCCTCCATCTCGGGCATCCGAATGTCCATGATGATGAGGTCCGGGCTCAGGCGAGCTGAGAGGTCGATTGCCTCGGTGCCGGTGCGGGCGATGCCGATGACGTCGTACCCAAGGCCCTTTAGCTGTTCCTCGAGCGTAAGTGCTACGAGATCGTTATCCTCGGCGACGAGAATCCGGGTGGCAGCCATGGCATACCTTCTTGACTGAGCATCTTGGCCCAGGGCGTGAGCAGGTAGCCCACTCTGGCGCACAAACTATCTGAGATCATACCACAAATCGGGCTTGATGTGGAGCTTCAGAAGGTATCGCCCACGGCGAGGCATATTACTAGCTTATCACAATGCGGCCTGCACAAGCGCGGCTGTCACCTTGTGGTGCTCGGGTGAACCGCGGCGCGGGAAGACACGGTTACTCAGGACGACGATGATGGTACGCCGTGAGGGCACGACCACTATGGCGGGCCCTGTGAACCCCGTGTGGCCGTACGTCCCTTGCGGGGCGGCTCCCATGAAGTTCGGCCGGTCGATCATCCAGCCAAGCCCGCATGCCAGCGGCAGCCCAGGGGTGTGATTAGCCGTCGCAAGCGCGACTGTCTCTGGGCGCAGGATCTCGGCGGTGAGCCAGGCAAGGCAAAATCGGTGGAGATCGGCGGCGGTGCTGAAGAGTCCGGCGTGCCCCGCCACACCGCCAAGCGCGTGTGCGCTTTCGTCGTGGACAGTCCCGTGTACGAGCCCGCCGCGCCAGCCATCATCTAGCTCGGTGGGTGCGATGCGCTCGAGCAGTGTGGAGGGTGGGCGGTAGCAGGTGTCGCTAAGATCAAGCGCATCGAGCACCAGTTTTTGAATCGCGGCATCGAGGGGCGCGCCATACAGATGCGAGATGATCTCGCCAAGCAGGAGCGAATTGATGTTTGTATAGGCCACCGTTGTGCCGGGAGCGAGCTTTGGCTCGAGCTCATAGACCGCTTGGAGGATGGCGTGAGCGCCGCCGCGCGCAAGCGCCGAGAGGCGCAGGTCTAGACCCGAAGTGTGCGTCAGCAGGTGGCGGACGCGCACCCCGGTGGGGCGTAGGTGGGGCAGGTAGTAGGAGGCGGGGGTGTCGAGGTCAAGTGTGCCAGCCTCGAACAGACGCAGAGCTGCGGTTGCGGTGAAGACCTTCGTCAGCGAGGCGACGTCGTAGATTGTGTCCCGTGTGATGCGGCGCGCCTCCGCATCGTAGGCCATAGCGCCGTACGCTGCACGGTGAATCACTTCTGTCCCTGCTGCAACAAGCACGACAGCGCCGGGGAACACCCGGCGCTCGATCGCACCTGTGACAACTGAGTCGATCGCCTGGATTTGAGGGCTCACTGGTTGGGGGCGCATGCCGGCCGCGTGGTCAGCCACGGCAAAAACTCGATGAACTCCCCCACCGCCTCACCGCGACCATCTGCGTGTCGATCGGGTTCGTAGGGGCCGGTCTCGCTTTCCCACCAGTTCCCCGTCATGTCAAGCGCAACCTCGCTCGTCGCGCCGCGCCCGATGCCAAATTCGAGATAGATTGGCAGGATCGGCGGCGTATGCTTTTCGAATGCGTTATCGCGCACGCGGAGCAGCGGGAGCCCGGGCACCTGCGGGATGGTCCCGCGGATACTCAGCCCGTTCGCGCCTCCGACCAAGGCATTGCAGACAATTGGGCCCTGGAGCTGCCCGTTCGTGGTGATTTGCAGGCCGGGTCCGTCCTGGCCGACCAGCAGATTGCGCTGGATATCGACCGTGATCAGATCGAACGGACTCTGGCTCGTGATCTGAAACGGTGGTGCGCCTTGTACCATGCGGTTCCCGCCGATGCGATTGCCCACAACCGTAGCGGAGCCACCCGCAGTGAACGTCACGTCGAGTGCCGCGCCGTAGGGCATATCGTTGCCGGCGATCTCCGTATCCCGGATCTCGATGATGCCGCTCACTGCCCGTACGTGACCACCGTTATCCCTGACGCGAGAGCCACGCAGCGCTAGCGTTCCGCCCTCGGTGGCCAGGACGGTACCACCTGCACCGCCGCCCGTAATCTCGGCGTTCTCAAGCACAACATTACTGCCGGCACGTCCGACGATCCCTTCCCACCGAGGGCGATCCGCACCCACGAAGCGCACAGACCTTCCTGGCTGGCCGAGGGCCAGGAGCTGACCATCGACGAGGATCGAGACCCCGGGACCTATACGCACCTCAACGCCCGGCTCGATAATCAGCGCTGATCCTGGAAGCACCTGGATATCGCGGCCGAGTACGATCGGGCTTCGCGCCACGGTCCAGTAGGTTGTGCCGCGCACTACATCGACTGGCACCGCTGTAGGGGACGGTGGACGAGGCGTAGGCGTAGGGTCGCTGGAAGCAGACTGGAGCGGTGGCGTGGCCGGTGTCTGAGAGACCTGCGGGGCGCTCGGTGGGGCCGCAGTTGGCTGGGTTTCAGCGGCGGGAGTGAGCTGCAGGGCCTCTGCTGGACTAGCCGTAAGGGCCTCTTGAGTAGGGGGCGGCGTTTGAAGTACCGCTGTCTCGGCCCCGGTCGCCACAGTAGCGCCCGCCGGTGCCGGGTAGTCTGTGGGCTGAACAGCAAGTCCACCGGCAGGTTGGCCATCGGTGCCTGGGGCGGCAGTGGGCCGAAGCGCGTCGGTTGTTGGCAGGACACCCGAGCCTCCGCTGTCTGGTGCCGGGTATGCCGTGGGTGCTTGTTCGCCCCCCCCGATAGACTGAGTGATCGGAAGTGAGGGAGACGGCACGACTATTGCCGTAGCCTGGCCGGGTGCTGTGGCGTTCAACTGAGAGGAAGAAGCGGTCGGGCTGCCTGCTTGCTGTCCCCCTCCGGGTGGGAACAGCACAGCCAGAAGGATGGCGATGCCAAGGAACAGCATCGCGGCCAGTAGAATGAGCGTATCCCGTGTCAACCTCAGCGTCAATGTTCGCGGTGACCCATTATCTGGCGACTGGTCATTCGAGTCCAAAAGCTCCTCCGGAGGGCATCCCCAGATTGATAGATTGATTGATAGGTAGAAGGAATCGGTAGAAGGCAGCCTTTCGGCATCTTACCACACCGCCCGGTGAGCTGCAATTACATTGTGACAGCGATTGTGCATCGCTGTGCGCAACAAGATTGCGGGATAGAGGGATCGTTTTTCGAGGCGGTACGTTATAATGTGTAATGTAAGGTGAACAGCGCGGCAGCTCCCGCAGACAGCCGCAGGGGCAGGAAGTTGTGATTCGAGTACGGCATGCCAATTCACTACCGCAGCGATCGACAGTTCGATCGCTGAGTGTGCGTGCAAAGGTGTTATGGACGCTCGGCAACCTGCTGATGCTTCTTGGCGTTGTGCTTCTGGCATACGTTGGTGGGCTCTATGCGCATGCGGAGTATGGTCGCTACGCTGCACGAGGTGACACCGATGCCCCGCCGCCCCGAGCATTCGCCTCAACTACTTCCGCGGAGCGCACTATCATCGGCGAGGTCGAGCCCCCGCCGTTCATCGCGCCGCTCCTCAACACGACTGCATCGAGCGGGCGTGTAGTGAGTGAGGTCCCGGTTGTAACCCAGAGCACGCACGTCTCGTCCGTGTCGCGCGTCGTCATTCCTAGCATCGACGTAGACTCGAAGGTGGTTGAAGTTGGGTGGGAAGTGCAAGAGGTCAGGGGAGAGGAAGTTGCGATTTGGCAGGTAGCCGAGTACGCAGTTGGTCACCACCGGGGCACAGCGAATCCGGGGGATGGCGAGAATATCGTGCTGGCGGGACACGTGGGGGGCTACGGCAAAGTGTTCAAGGATCTGATTGCCGTTAAGCCAGGTGACGCAATCACCCTGTACAGCGGTGGTGAGCAGTACCTATATACTGTGGCAGAGCAGCTTGTGGTCAAGGAAGAAGGCGTACCGCCGGAGCAGCAGGCTGCCAACGCGCTCTTTATTGGCCAGTCCAACCGCGAAGTTGTCACACTTGTGACCTGCTGGCCGCCGCGAGGACCCGAAAAATACCAGTACCGCATAATCGTCCGTGCCCTACCGTTTGGCGCCGACTCGGTAGCCCAACCTGCGCTGAGCAGCTGGACTGTCCGCTAGCGACACGCCTCCAAGACGAAGGCCCGTGGGTAGTGAGCAGGTGAGGCTCAGGTACGCACGGGCTTTGCTTGCTGTGCTCGGTAGAGCATCTGGATAGCGTACAAACTTGACCATTCCCTAGCGAATCGCCCACTTGTGCTACCAGAACCTTCGTGCTATACTACGCGTCAGGCAGCCTGATCGGCACCGCCGCGTTGACGCCTCCGGCCTAGCGCGGTATAGTTTAGAGACCGTAAGGAGAAGCACGAGTGAGTACGCTAAACGGAGGAACGCAGGCGATGGCCATCTCACCCGAGAAGGAAAAGGCTCTCGCGGCGGCGATGACTCAGATCGACCGCAAGTACGGCAAGGGCTCCATCATGAAGATGGGCGAAGCCAGCTCCAAGCTGGCGATCGAGGTGATCCCCACCGGGGCTATCGCGCTCGACATTGCCCTCGGTGTGGGTGGCGTTCCTCGCGGGCGCGTCGTTGAGATCTATGGCCCCGAGTCAAGCGGCAAGACAACGCTCGCGCAGCACATCGTGGCGCAGTGCCAGAAGATGGGCGGCGTTGCTGCGTTTATCGATGCCGAGCACGCCTTCGACCCGCTGTATGCGCAGCGCTGTGGCGTAGACATTAATAACCTGCTGGTCTCGCAGCCAGACTTCGGTGAGCAAGCGCTCGAAATCTGCGAGACGCTTGTGCGCTCGAACGCCGTTGATGTCGTCGTGGTCGACTCGGTCGCCGCACTCGTGCCCCGGGCCGAGATCGAGGGCGATATGGGAGACTCGCTGCCCGGCCTGCAGGCGCGCCTCATGAGCCAGGCGCTCCGCAAGCTCTCGGGCGCGATCAGTAAGTCCCGTACCGTCGTTATCTTCCTAAACCAGCTGCGTATGAAGATCGGCGTCATGTTCGGTTCGCCGGAGACGACGACGGGTGGTCAGGCGCTGAAGTTCTACGCCTCCGTCCGCCTCGATATCCGTCGCATCGAGACGCTCAAGTCCGGCCAGGAGACAATCGGTAGCCGGGCGCGCGTCAAGGTTGTGAAGAACAAGGTCGCCCCGCCTTTCCGGCAGGCCGAGTTCGACATCATGGCCAACGAGGGTATCTCGCGCGCGGGCAACATCCTGGATATCGGCGTCGAGCTCGAGATTATCCGGAAGAGCGGTGCATGGTTCTACCTCGGTGAGGACCGTCTTGGTCAGGGTCGGGAGAACGCCAAGCAGTTCCTCAACGAGAACCCGGCACTGATGGAGGAGATCGAGCGCCTGATCCGCGCCCAGTCTATGGCCGCCGCGCCGGCGGCTGTCCCCGCAGGCGCGGCCGACGAGGCGGACGACGGGCTGTTCGAGGAATAGCAACGGGCTCACTGAAGGCTGAACGCCGAGGGCTGAGGGGATAACCAGGACCGGAGCAGCAGTGTGCCGGCCGTCCCTGACCAGCACTCGGCGCTCGGCCTTCAAACTGTATCGATGCCAGCAGGAACCATTACAGCGCTCAGGGCGCAGGAAAAGGACCCGCAGCGCGTCAATGTCTTCGTGGACGGCGCGTATGCGCTCGGCGTCAGCCTCACAACCGTTTCCCGTGAGCGGCTGTATGTGGGCCAGCAGCTCAGCGACGAAGACTATGCCCGTCTCGAGCGAACTGAAAGCGCGGATAAGGCGCTCCACACAGCGCTCAGAGCAATTGAGTCGCGGCCACGATCACTGGCAGAGCTCCGAGAGCGACTGCAACGCAAGGGATTTGCCCCCGAGGCTAGTGCGGCAGCCATTGAGCGAATGCAAGAGCTTGGCCTGGCAGACGATGCGGCGTTCGCGCGCTACTGGATCGAAAACCGTCAGACCTACCGGCCACGAGGTGCAGGGGCGCTGCGTAGCGAACTGCGTCGCAAAGGTGTGGACCCAACGGTGATTGGCGATGCGATTGAGGCAAGTGATCACTACGGAGACGAGGGTGAGCGCGCGCTCTCGGTAGGGCGGGCGGCGCTTCATAAATACTCGGGGGCAACCGACTACAACGTATTCGCGCGGCGTCTTGGTGGCTTCTTACAGCGTCGCGGTTTCGGCTTTGAAGTGGTCCGGCCGGCCGTTGACAAGCTCTGGCAGGAACTGGACCGGACCGATGATAGTGAAGAGCTGGCGGAGTAGTGTAGTAGACGTACCACGCCGCCAGAGTTGAGAAAAACTATGCCTGACGTTCAGTACTTGGGGCACTCATGCTTCCGCCTCCGGGGGCGTGATGGGATCGTGCTGACTGACCCATACGACCGCTCGGTCGGTCTCGACATCGGGCGACCCACCGCCCACATCGTCACTCTCAGCCACACGCACCCGGACCACGCTCATACTTCGGCCGTACGTCCCGCACGAGAGCGGGTCTTTGTGATCGACGGCGCAGGTGAGTACGAGGTCGGGGGCATCCTGATCACCGGGGTCCGCACCTTTCACGACAAGAAGAAAGGGGCCGAGCGCGGGAAGAACACCGTGTATGTCATCCATCTGGACGATGTCGTCTTCTGTCACCTCGGCGACCTTGGCCACGAGCTGTCATCGCAGCAGATCGATGAGATCGGGAGCGTTGACGTCCTGTTCGTACCGGTAGGCGGGGACGAGACGATCGGACCGGCAGAGGCTGCCAGTGTTATCAGCCAGCTCGAGCCGCGAATCGTCGTGCCCATGCACTATGCCACTGGCGATCAGATGAGCTTCACCAGCGACTTAGCGCCACTGGAGAAGTTCACGCAGGAGCTCGGCATCAAGGAGTACACGGCCGAGACCAAACTGAGCCTGAACAGCAACAATCTGCCCGGGGACGGGGAGCAGACGCGTATTATCATTATGCGGCCAGACCTGTAGCGCCTAACCTTCTCCGTCCTGAACACGCGCTGTGGTATAATAACGTGTCGGAGGGTTCAAGGCACATGTGTGGCGCAGGGACTACGCCAGCGGTTGCGCGCCGGCAACAAGTTCTTCGAAGTTACGACGTATCGCCGAGTACAATCGAGCGAACGATATGAGTCTCCACAGGGGAAGGTGTCGTCACCTTCCCCTCTCCTTTTGCGTAAAACTAGCTTCGTAGGAGCGTTGATGTACCGATAGGAGCTATGAAGACGGTACAGAAGGTAGACATAAGCGGGTCAGCATGATGCGGGTCGGTTCAGCCGGCGGGTTGAACGACCCGCATAGCTTTGCGAGTGCATATCGTACGGAGCACGCTTGCAGGAGACGGCACCCGGGCCTTATACGTGCGTTGACATACGATGGCGGTTTGGTCCCTGAGGACTAAGTACAGGCGACCGCAAGTTCGTTCCGAGCTGGCTCTCTGCTTCGTTCGGCTACTACACCGGAACGCTAGACGAAACCCGGAATGATTTTGTGGTTGGCTGTACTAAGCTGTCCCGGTTATGAAACAACAGGTTTGCTAAATGAAGGCCATTGGGCGATAAGAAGGAGCAACAGCAACGATGGCAAAGTACATTTTTGTGACCGGCGGTGTGGCGTCCTCGGTAGGCAAGGGCATCACTGTGGCGTCGATTGGGCGCCTGCTCAAGAGCCGTGGGCTCCGTGTATCCGTCCAGAAGCTTGATCCATACATCAACGTCGATCCTGGGACGATGTCGCCCTATCAGCACGGTGAGGTCTTCGTCACGGAGGACGGCGCAGAGACGGATCTTGATCTAGGGCACTACGAGCGCTTCATAGACGAGAGTCTCTCGCGGCTTAGCAATGTGACTACCGGGCAGATTTACTCGTCGGTGATCCAGAAGGAGCGGCGGGGTGATTACTTGGGTGGCACGATCCAGGTCATCCCACACATCACCAATGAGATCAAGGCGCGTATCGCTGCTGTGGCGCGCCAGTCTAGTGCCGATGTGGTGATTGTCGAGATCGGCGGCACAGTGGGCGACATTGAGGGGTTGCCGTTCCTTGAGGCAATCCGCCAAATGCGCAAAGACGTCGGCCGCGACAATGTGATCTACATCCACGTGACTCTGCTGCCGCACATCGGCGCCACCGGTGAGGTGAAGACGAAGCCGACCCAGCACTCGGTGATGGAGCTTCGACGTGTGGGCATTACGGCGGACGCGATCGTCTGCCGCGCCGACCAGCCGATCGCAGACGAGATCCGGGAGAAGATTGCGCTGTTCGCCGATGTGGACGTGGAGGCCGTGGTGCCGATGCCGACGGTCGACTCGATCTATGAGGTGCCGCTCGTGCTTGAGGAGGCCGGCCTGGGTGCATATCTGGTCAGCCGTCTCGGGCTGCCGACGCACGCGCCGGACCTGGAGGATTGGCAGGAGCTGGTAGCTACGATCAAAGCCCCCAAGCGCCGGCTCCCAATCGCGATTGTCGGGAAGTATGTTGAGCTGCACGACGCCTACCTGAGCGTGGTGGAGGCGCTGCGCCACGCTGGGCTCCATCAAGGGGCCGACGTCGAGCTCAAGTGGATCTCTTCGGAGCATATCGAGAAGGAGGGGGCCGACGCGCTGCTCGGCGACGTGTACGGCATCGTGGTTCCGGGCGGCTTCGGCTACCGCGGCATCGAGGGTAAGGTGGCGGCGGCGGAGTACGCGCGCGCCAGCGGCGTGCCTTACCTGGGGTTGTGCCTCGGGATGCAGTGTGCGACGATCGCCTTCGCGCGGCACGTGATGGGAGCGAGCTCTGGTGCAAACAGCACCGAGTTTGATCCACACACGCCGCATCCAGTGATCGACTTCATGCCGGACCAGCTGGACATCACCGATAAGGGTGGCACGATGCGGCTAGGAGGCTACCCGTGTGCGCTGACGCCCGGTAGTCACGCCGCCGAGGCCTACGGCAGCGAGATCATCACCGAGCGCCACCGCCACCGCTTCGAGTTTAACAACAAGTACCGCCGGTTGCTCGAGTCTGCCGGGCTGGTAATCAGCGGCCAGTCGCCGGACGGCCGTCTGGTGGAGATTATCGAGCTGCGCGACCATCCGTGGTTCGTCGGCACGCAGTTCCACCCCGAGTTCCTTTCGCGGCCGAACCGGCCTCACCCGCTGTTCCGCGACTTCATTGCCGCCGCCGCCCGCACCTATCGTGAGGGGGATCAGCAGCCACTGCCGTTGGAGGAGCCAGTGTTGATTGAGCCTTGAGTCTTGACGCTTAGTTCTCCTTAGCTATGACCATCAACAAGGGGCCAGAGTAGTGTATGTGCTACCTGGCCCCTCGCCTCTTAACCCAGTTTCCCCACGTGAGACCTACTCGAGGTAGTCGCGCAGGTGCTGGCCGACCTCCGGCGTGCGAAGGCGTCGGAGCGCCTCGGACTCGATCTGCCGGGCACGCTCGCGGGTCATGCCGAGCACCCGGCCTACCTCCTCGAGCGTGCGGCGCTGGCCGTCCTGGAGGCCGTAGCGCAAGTCGATGATGCGGCGCTCGCGCTCGTTGAGGTGGTCGAGCGCGGCGGCGAGATCCTGGCGTAGAAGCTGCTGTGAGGCGAACTCCGCCGGCGTTGGCAGCTCGTCATCTTGGAGGAAGTCACCGAGGGTGTGCTCGCCGTCCTCGCCCACGGGGGTCTCGAGCGAGACCGGGCGGCGAGCGGCTTCGAGTACGCGCTCGATGCGGTCGATCGGCTGACCGAGCGCGGTAGCGATCTCCTCGGCGGTAGGCTGGCGCTCCAGGGCCTGCGCGAGCCGTTCGGCGGCGCGCTTAACTTGCCCGACAGACTCGCTCATGTGGACCGGCAGGCGGATGGTGCGACCCTGCTCGGCGATCGCGCGCGTGACCGCCTGGCGGATCCACCAGGTAGCGTAGGTCGAGAAGCGGTTGCCCTTGCGGTAGTCGAACTTTTCGACGGCGCGCATCAGACCGATGTTGCCCTCTTGGATGAGGTCGAGTAGGGAGAGGCCGCGGCCGACATACTTCTTCGCAATGCTGACGACGAGGCGGAGGTTGGCCTGGATCAGATGGCGGCGTGCGTCCTGCCCGGAGACGATATCGCTCTTGAGGGCGAAGCGGAGCTGCGGGCTGAGTTCCTCGCCCGAGGTCATGCGCTTGGCAGCAGCGTGGCCGCGCTCCATACGCTCCGCGAGCTCGACCTCCTCGGCGGCGTTCAGCAGTGAGACGCGCCCGATCTCCTGAAGGTAGTGCTGGATCGAGTCGAGGGCGGACTCGTGCGGGGTGGACTCCTCGACGGTGTCGGGCGCGTCGGCGACCGCATCGACGTCGATCGGGCCACGGTGCCCCTCAGGGCGCTCCTCGTACTCCCAGGCATGCTGGTCGCTCATACGTTTCATGGGCACGTCTCCTATGAGAGAGACATAGCGCGGCTCCACCCTTGTGGGGGAACCGCGCCCTCGGTGTTTGTGAGGCACATGCGCTCGACGGGCGTGGTGGAGCGCAGTGCTGCTTGTAAAGGGTGCGACTTAGTTGCGGGCCTGCTGCGTAGAAGGACCGCGCTCGGTTGTGTTCGTAGCAAGAGGCTCCTTCGACCACTCTTTCTTGGGCGAAGCAGCAACAAGCGTACCATCATCGCAACCCTGCAGGTGGCGAACGGTACTCTATGACTATATACGAGAACTATGCGGTTTTGGATGTGAGAACGATGAGAGCCCGGCGAGCGCTACGGCTCGCGGGCAAGAGGAAGAATGAGAAGTATGGTCGGGGCGGAGGGATTCGAACCCACGACCCCAGCGTCCCAAACGCTGTGCGCTACCAGACTGCGCTACGCCCCGACAACGGGTGAATCATAACGGCATGGGGCGAGGTTTGTCAAGCGGGCTGAAGTTGAGGGCAGGGCTAATGCAAAGTCAGCGGCGGAAGAGCCAGCGGTCAACGGCGGCATCGAGTGAGCGCTGGAGAGCGGCCAAGTTCGTGACGCCGGCGCGGGCGGTGAGAGCGCAGACCAGGTTGT
>JBDLTZ010000102.1:0-55012 GCA_039805565.1 Chloroflexota bacterium
GAGGCGCTTGGAAAGAGCCGGGGGCGGCCTCGAGTGAGGAGGCTGCCGACGGCTCACCGCTGGTTGTGAAGCGCCACGTGTAGCTGAAGGGCACTCGCTCGTACGAGCCGTTCACCTCGACGATGATGACGGTGTTGTCCGGCAGGTCGGCGGACGGCACGATCTGCACGCCCTTATGCCCCGCGGGTAGGTTGGTGTCTGCGGAGTGAGCGATGGGGGCGCCGGCCTCGGTGCTGAGGCGCGTGCTGGTGAGCTGCGGTGCGCTGCCGAAGTAGCGCCACAGCAGCGTGACCGGGTAGCGATCCGAGCGCACGCCGACCTGGTCCGCGGCGGGGTAGCGCAGCGGCCAGCCGGTGAAGCGCGTGTCAGCCTCGAAGCGCGTGTGCGAGAGGACGTCCAGGGCCGCGGCCTGGCGCGAGGCCGAGGTGTAGAAGCCGTACCCGAAGGTGGTGGTCGTGGGGTAGATCAGCCAGAGCCGGTGGCCCGCCGACGCCATCCACCCCTCGACGGAGTCGGGCGGCGATAGCCGGGTGCTCTGCGCGATCCAGACGTCAGCCTTGCTGGCGCACAGGTTCCCCGCGGGAGAGGCGTAGGGCTTGGTTGAGTCCTGAGCGTGCGCCAGGTGGTTGTTTTCGGCCATGTACCTTGCGTGCTGCCAGCAGTTGTCGTTCAGCTCAGCGTCGTCCGTCACCGGGGGGACGCCCGCCACCGCGCGGTAGTGGTTGACCCACGCGAGCCAGTCCGTCGGCTCTACGGCCGGGGGCTCAAACGCCGGCGGGTCTCCGGGCGTCATCACCATCGACACGAATACGCGCGGCTGGATGCTCTGGGTCTGCTGGGCCTGCACGCCTGTATAAAACCCGCACGCTGCGGCTGCACATGTGAGCAGCGCGACGGCGCGCAGCGCGTGGCGGGTGAGAGAGCGCATGATGAAGTCCTTGGTTAAAATATCGTGGTATGACGAACTTCACGCCCTCAGTCTAGCCTCCTTTGGTAGATGAGACAACCCCTCTTAACGCCTATTTCACGATAGCCCATGCGTGCAGCGCCTATGCGTCCCGCAGCACCAGATCCTCGTAGGTCTCGCGGCGCTGTGCCACGGTGGCGCGGCCCTCGCCCACCAGCAGCACGGCCGGCCGCGGCACGAGGTTGTAGGTGCTCGCCATGCTCAGTGTATACGCCCCAGCCCCTGCTACGGCCAGCACATCGCCGGGCCGCGCGCGCGGCAGCTCCACAGTGCGTAGCAGCACATCGCCGGACTCGCAGTAGCGCCCAGCTACGTGGACGAGCTCATCGGGCGCGGTGCACGGCTGCCCCGCCAGCACCGCTGTGTAGCGTGCGCCGTAGAGCGCGGGGCGGATGTTGTCCCCCATGCCGCCGTCCACGTGGAGGTACCGGTTGACGTGCGGCTGGGCATCGGCAGCCGCGCTCGTATCATCACGACGGTCATCGGTCGTCGGTCGTCGGTCATCAGGTGGCGCCAGCGTCTTGCTGGCAACCACGCTGTACAGCGCCACCCCCGAGCGTGCCGCGATCGAGCGGCCGGGCTCGATCGTCAGCTTCGGCAGCGGCAGGCCCCGCGCCGCGCTCCCCTCGGCCAGCGTCCGCGCCACAAGGGCCACGTAGGCCTCCGTGTCCGGCAGCGGCTGCTCCGGTGTGTACGGTGCGCCAAGCCCCCCGCCCGGGTTGATCTCGTCGATGTCGATGACGTACCGCTGGCGCAGGCGAGCCGCGCAGTCCAGCAGCACCTCCACAGCCCGCGCCAGGGGGGTGGTGTCGAACACCTGCGAGCCGAGGTGGGCGTGCAGCCCGCACAGCCGCAGCCCTGGTGCGTCGAGCACAAGCTCGGTGGCAGCGTCCAGCGCGTCCAGCGGCAGCCCGAACTTGGAGGCGGCGTGCCCGGTGGTGATGTGGGCGTGGGTGTCCGGTACGATGTCCGGCGTCAGCCGCAGCGCGATCGGCTGAGGTGTCTCGCGCCCGCTCGTGAGCCGGGCCAGCAGCTCCAGCTCGTCCAGGTTATCCACAACGATCTGACCCACCCCGGCGGCAATCGCCTGCTCGACCTCGGCCCGCGGCTTGGCGTTGCCGTGCACGTGGATGCGCCTCGCCGGGAAGCCCGCCCGCAGGGCTACGAACAGCTCCCCGCCAGAGACCACGTCCAGCCCCAGGCCCTCCTCGGCGGCCATGCGCGCCACCGCCGTGTTCAGCAGCGCCTTGCTCGCATAGTGGGCCGCCGATGGACCAGCGTAGTGACGCGCCAGCGCCGTCCGGTAGGTGCGGCACGCGCCGCGGAAGGTCGCCTCGTCCAGGATGTACAGCGGCGTGCCGTGCTCGCGTGCGAGCTCCAGCGCGTCGCAGCCGCCGATCTCGAGGTGCCCGCGCTCGTTGACGCGCGCGGTGGTGGGCCAGAGGTGCGTGTGCAGCATGGGAGTCCCTCACAAAAAAAGGAGACAAGGTGACGAGCAAGCCCGCCGCCTTGTCTCCCTATAGTACTACCGGATCACCAGGCCGCGCGCTGAGCGAGCGGACTGCGCGGAGCTACAGCACCTCGCGCAGCGTCGCCAGCGCCGCATCGTAGTTCGGCTCCTGCCCGGCTGCGGAGAGGTACTCCGCGTACCGGACGACCCCCTCCTGGTCTACCACGAACGCCGCTCGGCTCTCCAGGCGCAGCTCCTTGATGTACGTGCCGTACGCCGCGCCGAAGCTCATGTCCTTGTGGTCCGAGCCCATCACGACCTTGTCGATCCCCTCGGCGCCGCACCAGCGCGCCTGGGTGAACGGCAGGTCGGCGCTCACGGTCAGGACTGTCACCTGGTCGCCGAGCTTGGCGGCCTCCTCGTTGAAGCGGCGGGTCTGCTTCGAGCACACGCCCGTGTCGATCGCCGGGATCACGCTGATCACCAGCGGCTTGCCGGCGAACTCTGCGCTCGTGATCGAGTCCTTGCCATTGGAGAGGGTGAAGGCCGGGGCCTTGTCGCCCGGCTTCAGCTCGGGGCCGACCAGTGTCTTGGGGCCCCAGAAATCAAACGCGTTGGGTCGCTCCATCGCGGGACATCCTCCTGATGCTTGTGAGCTGGTACGTCGTGGAGAGATACGGGGTAAGCTGCGCTTCGGATGCCGCGATTGAAGCAGCGGGGAGCTGGTTGTCAAAGCTAGGTCGTGAGCTCAGGGATCGTCCGCACCAGCTCCGCCTCGGCGTCGGCCAGCGCGCGCGCCGGGTCCCCGCCAGCCGCCAGCAGATCACGGACGTGCTTGCCCATCACCTCGAACAGCACGCGGTCGTGCGGCGTGGCCCGCAGTGGCGGCGCGGACGCGGCGATATCGGCCCACAGCCGGTAGGTCTGCTGGTCGCCGAAGAAGGCCGCCGGCGCATCGTACAGTGGGTCGCGCCAGGCGGGCGTGTAGGCAGGGAGATCCCCCGAGGTCTTGAGGAAGGTGTTCTGGCCCTCCACGCTGGCGCAGCAGTAGCGCACGAACGCCCAGGCGGCCTCCTGCTTGGCGTAGGCCGCCGGGATGCCGAGGTAGGCCGACCCCTGGTTGAAATCGCCGCCGGGCGCCCGGATGACGCGCCACTTCCCTACCTGGTTGAAGTGGATCTCGCTGATGTAGCCCTGGAACCATGCGGGCGCGAACAGGCCGGCGATCGCGCCCTCGCGCATGGCCTCGTCGAACGCCGAGCCGCCCGGTGCGAGGTCGGCGTCGAGCCCCTGCCGACGCACGAAGGCCGCCCGCTCGGCCGCTGGGAGGAAGCGCTCCTCGATCATAACCTTCCCGCCGTCCAGCCAGGCGGCGCCCTGCTGCAGCCACGAGGTGAAGAACACGTCGCCCGCCGCGTCGGCCAGTAGCGATGAGCCCGGCCGGCGCTGCTTTAGCTCCTGCGCGAGCGTCAGCAGACTCTCCCAGCTCTCGGCCTGCTCGCGCACCTTCTCAGGGGCGGACTCCATGCCGGCGTCGGCCAGGATGTCGGCACGGTACCAGAAGCTGCCGGGGTAGACGCTCATCGGCAGGCCCACCAGCCCACCCTGCGCGCTCCGCCCGCCTGCCCACGCCGAGGGCACGAAGTCGCTCTGCAGCGCGGCGCCGTCGAACGGCGGGGCGGCCAGGTCAAGCATGCCCCCCTGCTGCGCCAGCTCGGCGGCCACGCTCTCGTTGAAAGCGCACACGTCCGGCAGGCCAAGGCCGCTCTTCAGAGCGCGCAGCAGCCCTTCCTGGACATCGCCGTTCGGCCGTAAGTTCACGGCGATCCCCGGGTTGGCGCGCTCGAAGGCGCTCACCAGCTCGGCGATCTGCCCGTCCCAGTACCACACCTCGATCGTGCGCTCGGGGCCGACGGTGGCCGTAGGAGCCTGCGGCATGGGGGGCGGCAGCGCGGCCGGCTCGGGCGCGCCGCAGGCCGCGAGGAGCTGAGCCGCGCCGAGCAGGCCTGAGCCGGCTGCGACGGCCCGCAGGAACGCGCGGCGCGTGATTACCTGTCTCATCCCCGGCTCCTTTCAGTGTGGCGGGTGCGATGATTGTAGCACGGCCCGGCACGAGAGGGAGCGCGGCGCGCGGACATTTTGCCACAGCGACCACAGAGGCCACAGATGCACCAGGCGTCCACCTGGGTGCGTCTGTGGCCTCTGTGGCCAGGAAAGCTGCCGAGTCCGGCTACAGCCCGGCCGCCCGGCGCAGCGCGTCGGCGCGGTCCGTCCGCTCCCACGGCAGGTCCACGTCGTCCCGCCCGAAGTGGCCGTAGGCCGCCGTCTGCTTGAAGATCGGCCGGCGCAGCTCCAGGTCGCGGATGATCGCGCCAGGCCGCAGGTCGAAGTGCTCGTTGATCAGCTTCAGGATCGTCTCCTCGGCCACCGTGTGCGTGCCGAAGGTCTCGATGCTGACCGAGAGCGGGTGCGCCACGCCGATCGCGTAGGCCACCTGCAGCTCGAAGCGCTCCGCCAGGCCGGCGGCCACCACGTTCTTGGCCACCCAGCGCGCCGCGTACGCCGCGCTGCGGTCCACCTTCGTCGGGTCCTTACCCGAAAAGGCGCCGCCGCCGTGGCGGGCCATGCCGCCGTAGGTGTCCACGATGATCTTGCGGCCGGTCAGGCCGCTGTCGCCCATCGGGCCACCCACCACAAACCGGCCGGTCGGGTTGACGAAGTACTTCGTGCGCTCGTCCATCAGCTCGGCTGGGACGCAGGCGCGGATGACCTTCTCGATCAGATCCTCGCGGATCTGCTCCTGGCTCACCTCGGGGGCGTGCTGGTTACTCACCAGCACCGTGTCCACCCGCACCGGCCGGCCGTAGGCGTACTCCACCGTCACCTGGCTCTTGCCGTCCGGCCGCAGGTAGGGCAGGGTGCCGTCCTTCCGCAGCTTCGAGAGGCGCCGCCCGATGCGGTGCGCCAGGGCGATCGGCAGCGGCATCAGCTCGGGCGTCTCGTTGCAGGCGAAGCCGAACATCATACCCTGGTCGCCGGCGCCGATCGTCGCGACCTCCTCCTCGGTCATGCCGCCGCGCGTCTCGAGCGCGCGGTTCACGCCCTGCGCGATATCCGGCGACTGGCCGTGGATCGCCACCATCACGCCGCAGGTGTCGGCGTCGAAGCCGAACGCCGTATCGGTGTACCCGATCCCCTTGACCGTCTCGCGGACGATCTCCTCGATCGGGATGTAGCCCTTCTCGTAGGTCACCTCGCCCAGCACCACGATCAGGCCGGTGGTGGTGGCCGTCTCCACCGCCACGCGCGCCCGCGGGTCGTGCGAGAGGAACGCGTCCAGGATCGCGTCGGACACCTGGTCGCACAGCTTATCGGGGTGGCCCTCCGTCACCGACTCAGAGGTGAAGAAGAGCTTGGGGGACTGCATGAATGAGTTGGACATCGGTTACTCTCTTCAAGTGCAAAGTTCTCGGCTGTGAGCCCTGAGCTGGCGCGGACCGGCTCAAGACTCACGGCTCGCAGCTCGGAACGTTCTACGTGCCCTCTTCCCACGACGACAGGTACTTGGCCTGCTCCGGGGTCAGGACGTCGATCGCGATGCCCATCGCGCGCAGCTTAAGCGCGGCGATCTCGCGGTCGACCTCCTTCGGCAGCGCGTGCACGCCGTTCGACAGCTGGCCCTTGTTCTTCAGCAGGAACTCCGAGGCCAGCGCCTGGTTCGCGAACGACATATCCATCACGGCGCTCGGGTGGCCCTCGGCGCTCGCCAGGTTGATCAGGCGGCCCTCGCCGAGCAGGTTGATGCGGCGGCCGTCCTTCAGGATGTACTGGTCCACGAAGGCGCGCGGCTGGCGCTTCTCCACAGCCATTGCCTCCAGCGCCGGGATGTCGATCTCGACGTTGAAGTGGCCCGAGTTCGAGACGATGCAGCCGTCCTTCATCGCGGCGAAGTCCTCGCCGTCGATCACGTTCTTGTCGCCCGTGGCCGTCACGATGAAGTCAGCCTGGGGCGCGGCCTGGATCATCGGCATCACGCGGAAGCCGTCCATCGCGGCCTCGAGCGCCTTCACCGGGTCCACCTCGGTCACGATCACCAGGGCGCCCATGCCGCGAGCGCGCTCGGCAATGCCGCGCGAGCAGTAGCCGTAGCCGCCCACCACGAAGGTCTTGCCCGCCAGCAGCACGTTCGTCGCGCGCACGATGCCGTCGATCGTGCTCTGGCCGGTGCCATAGCGGTTATCGAACAGGTGCTTGGTGTCGCTGTCGTTCACCGCGATCACCGGGAACTTCAGCACGCCGTCCGCCGCCATCGCCTTGAGCCGGATGACGCCGGTGGTGGTCTCCTCGGTGCTGCCCAGCATGCTGCTGATCAGCTCGGGGCGCTGCTTCAGCACGCCGCTCACCAGGTCGGCGCCGTCGTCCATGGTGATGTGCGGGTTGTGGTCGAGCGCCGCGGTGATGTGCCGGTAGTAGGTGTCGTTGTCCTCGCCCTTGATGGCGTAGACCGGCATCTCCTCGTGCGCCACCAGCGACGCGGCCACGTCGTCCTGGGTCGAGAGCGGGTTCGAGGCCACCAGCACCACGTCCGCGCCGCCCGCGGCCAGCGTCCGCATCAGGTTGGCGGTCTCGGCCGTCACGTGGAGGCAGGCAGAGATCCGCAGGCCCTGCAGCGGGCGCTCCTTCTCGAAGCGCTCGCGCAGCAGCCGCAGCACCGGCATCTCGGTCTCCGCCCAGTCGATGCGCTTCCGGCCCTGCTCAGCCAGACCCATGTCCTTGACGTCAAAGCTCTTCTCAGTCATTGTAAGAGTTCTCTCCTTTGTGAGGGCGCAGCAGTCGCCCGCTCGTTACCTGCCAATAGAGTGTGTGCCAGGCGACTGCTGCGCCTTTCCAGCTATCGCCCCCCGGCAACCAAGCATATCCTGCGGGGGGTGTGCTTTGCTGTACAACCCTGGTACGGGATCTTGCCGATCGTGCAATGCCCGCCGGCCTCCCCGGGCGTCTACGACCGGCTCAGCGAGGCGGTGATCATCTCGATCTCGGGCCCGGGGCCGAAGGCGCTGGCGTAGCGTATCACGAACGCCTCGGGGTCGTAGGCGTGCTCCTGGCAGCCGCGGTGCTCGATCGCGAAGGCCGCGGCCAGCGCCGCGACCCGCCCGGCCGCCTCGATCGGCAGGCCGCGCGCCAGCCCGAACACCAGCCCGCCCAGGTACGCGTCCCCCGCGCCCGTCGGGTCGACGACGTCCGCCACCGGCGCGACCGGCACCTGAGTCACGCGCTGCTCGCCCGACGGCGTGTTCTCGTACAGCACCGAGCCCTCGGCGCCGCGCGTCATCACGGTCAGCGGCGTCGAGGCGATCAGCTCGGCCTCTGTCTTGCCGGTGGCCTGCGCCATCATCGCGAACTCGTAGTCGTTGCCCACCAGCACCGCCGCGCCGTGCAGGCCGGCCAGGATCTGCTCGCCGGTGAGGCGCGGCGTCTGCTTGCCCGGGTCGAACACGAAGGGCACCCCCAGCGCACGGCACTCGTCGGCGTAGCGCGTGATCGCGTCTGGGTCAGTGGGCGAGATCACCACCAGGTCATGCGGCCCGAGCCCGAGCCCCTCGATCGAGAGCTCGCGCGCGTGCGCCATGGCGCCGGTGTAGAACGCCACGATCTGGTTATTGGCACGGTCGGTGTTGATGAAGCAGGAGGCCGTGAACTTGTCAGCGATCTCGGCGACCCCGCTGGTGTCGATCCCCTGCCGCTCCATCCACGCGCGGTACTCGCCGAAGTCGTGCCCGGCTGTGGCCAGGACCGTCGGTCGCTCGCCGAGCAGCGCCAGGGTGTAGGCGATGTTGCCGGCCACTCCGCCCCGCATGCGCCGCATCGAGTCCACGAGGAAGCTGACGGTCAGCATGTGGACCTTGTCCGGCAGAATATGATCCTTGAAGAAGCCGGGGAAGTCCATGATATAGTCGTAGGCCAGCGAGCCTGTGACCACAATACGCACGGTAAGCGCTCCTTGTTCGTACTACTGTCGTAGTCCTCCTGGTGGGGAGGGGTCGATGGGCCGTGCCCATGCGAGTATGAAGGGTGTGATATCAGCTCTGTAGATGGAGCGCCTGCTCCTCAAGCTATGTGAGCCGGTACTGTTCGCGGAGCTGCTGCGAGACCTCGCCGAGGAGCTGCAGCGCGCGCTCGGCGGCCGTCGTGCTCAGCTGGCCGAGGGACCCGCTGGTGGAGACCACCGCCTGCCTGAGCAGGAGCTGACCCTCGACCCCCGCCGTCTCCAGCTCGCGTAGCAGGCTTCTGGCGCGTCGCACTAGCGTGTCGGCGGATACCAGCGCCAGCGCGTCCTCGTCGTGCGGCACCAGTCCCAGCCCGACGTGACCCCCTCGGTCGAGGAACGCCGGCAGCGCCGCCGATGCCGCCGTGAGCGCGTGGCCGTAGCTGTAGACATCGGCGATGATCAGCTCCACCGACGTCTGCAGCACTTCCGCCCAGTCCACTGCGCCGCCCCCGAAGATGGCCCGGCACCCGGTCACGCCCGCCAGCACCATCTCGAGCCGCTCGCGCGCCTGATCCCAGTCCAGCGGCAGGAACGGCATCCCGACCACGTCCAGGAACGGCTCGTCCAGACACACGATCACGGTGTCGGCGACCTTGTGCAGCGTGTGGTCCAGCCACGCTGCCCGCAGGTAGAGGTGCTGCGCCAGCGCCTCCGACAGGATCTCATCGTACACCAGCGGCCGCAGTTGCTCGTCGGTCAGCTGGGTGGCCATGCTCACCGGGCCGAGCAGCTGGCCCTTGACGGCCAGCACTCCGCGGAGCGTATCGGCCTGTCGCAGCAGCTCCGCCAGCCCGGCCGCGTCCTCCGCCGTCAGCGACCCGCGCTCGAGATCGTTCTCCAGGTACGCGAGCCCGAGCTCCTCGAGCGCCAGTTCCGCGAGCTCGCGGTCCACGTGGACGTGAGACCGCGCCTGGTCCACCACGAGGCCCGGGAAGCCGGCTGCGCTCTGGGCCAGGCTCTGCTCGCCGAACGCGCGCTGCGGAAGCCTTGGCCAGCTCAGTAGCGCGCCAGCATACCTGCGTGTCAGCTCCAGCGCTTGCCCCGGGCTGGGGTGCGGCAGGGCGCCGAGCAGGAGCGGCAGGCAGGCTGGCTGAAACGGCAGAGCCATAGCAGTAGTGGGGCGACCAGGTGCCGGTGTATATCAGCATCCAGCCGTGCCACCGGCGCGGCGTAGCTTACTGCCCGTTTGCTGCGTCGCGTGCCCACCGTAAGTTCTCCAGGTATGGCGGCTCGATGACACCACGCTCTGTGATGATCGCCGTGACAAGCTCGTGCGGTGTGACATCGAACGCCGGGTGGGCCGCTACCACGCCGTCCGGCGCGATCTGACGCCCGGCCAGCATCGTGACCTCCCCAGGGTCGCGCTGCTCGATCGGGATGGCGTCGCCGTCGGCAAGCGCGAGATCCACGGTCGAGGAGGGCGCCGCCACGTAGAACGGGATGCCGTGAGCACGCGCCAGCACGGCAAGGCTGTACGTGCCAATCTTGTTCGCGACGTCGCCGTTAGCCACGATCCGGTCTGCGCCGACGATCACGCAGTCCACCTCGCGGCGCCGCATGAAGTAGCCGGCCATATTGTCGGTGATAAGGGTCAGGGGGATGCCTGCGCGCTGGAGCTCCCACGCGGTCAGGCGAGCGCCCTGGAGAAACGGGCGGGTCTCATCCACGAGCACGTGGATCGAGCGATGATGCTCGTGCGCTGTGCGGATAGGGGCGAGCGCAGTGCCGTAGCCGGCCGTCGCGAGGCCCCCCGCGTTGCAGTGGGTCAGCACGCGGCCGCCCGCTGGAATGAGCGACGCGCCGTGCCGCCCGATCGCGTGGCACATTGCCAGATCCTCAGCGAGGATGGCGTGTGCCTCGTCGAGCAGACCCTGCCGCAGCTCCATGGGAGCCTCATGTGCACGAGCCTCTGCGCGGGCGAGCATGCGGCCCGTCGCCCAGGCGAGGTTGACCGCCGTGGGCCGCGTCGCGTCCAGTGCCGCCTTCGCCGCCCGAAGCTCGTCGAGGGCCGCGTCGCCCTCGCGGCTGCTCCGGCATGCCACCAGCGCAATCCCGTAGGCAGCAGTGCACCCGATCGCCGGCGCGCCGCGCACCTGCATGGTCTTGATGGCCTGCGCCACATCCGACAGTGTGGTGCACCGCACCACCACCTCTTCTGAAGGAAGCAGACGCTGGTCTATGAGGCAGACGGCGTCGCTCTCCCACCAGACCGTACGAAACGAATCGCTCATTAGACAAGAATGAAGCCCCTCGCTGAGCGAGTGGCCTCTACGACGAAGATTACAGCTTCAGTGCCCGATTATAGCACGGCGGGGCGAGGGGGGCAAACGGACCCCTCACTGTGCTATAATGCCAAGAGCCGCGCTATACGAGTGAAACTGTCCCGCTGGCCTATCTGGGTCACAGGCTTGACCATGACGCCGGCCATGCGCTGCCGCCCAACAATCCCCGGCCGGCTTTCGGGTCCGCTGGCTGAACTCTCAGAATATCTTGCCGTGTGTGATGCGTAAGCAGCGCCCTGAGATGCGTTCTTACTATTGTTGCACTCGCTGCTGCCGACCACACGTGACACAATCTGCCTTATGCGAATCGCCATAGACGCACGCCTCAACGCGTATCGACAGGGCGGTATCTCCCAGTACACACGCCAGCTCATGACTGCCCTGGCAGAGGTCGCTACTGAGGAACAGATCATCAGCCTTCAGCACCGGAGCCACCTGCGCCCGTTGGTCGTGGCTCCTAACGTGGCGCGGCATACCGTCTACACGCCGCCGCACCACCGGCTCGAGCAGTGGACTCTCCCGGCCGAGGCGCTCGTGACGCGGCCAGATCTCCTGCACTGCCCTGACTTCATCGCGCCCGTCCGTCGCCCCTTCCCCGCTGTCGTGACGATCCACGACCTGGCGTTCCTGCACTACCCCCACATCCTGGATGACGACGCCCGCGCATTCTACAGCGGCGTCAAAGCCAGCGCGCTGCGCGCCGAGGCCGTCATCGCCGTCTCCGAGGCCACCCGTCAGGATATCGCGCAGCTGCTCGACATCCCCGCGGATCAGATCGATGTCATCCACGAAGCGGCCGCGCCGATCTACGGGCGGATCGAGATCCGCCCGGGCGAGGTGCGCGTGCTCGACGGGACGCCGGTCTCGGCCAGGACGTTTATGCTGTTCGTCAGCACGCTCGAGCCGCGCAAGAACCTGCCCACCCTGCTGCGCGCCCTGCGGATCTGCCTGGACCGCAATCCGGCCGCGGGCTACCAGCTGGTGGTGGCCGGCTCACGCGGCTGGCGCGACGAGGAGATCTTCAACACGGTTCGCGACCTGCACCTCGAGCCCCACGTCATCTTCGCGCGCCGCGTCGGTCAGTACGACCTGCGCTGGCTGTACAACGCCTGCCGCCTCTACATCAACCCTTCGCTCTACGAGGGTTTCGGCCTGCCGCTCCTGGAGGCGATGGCCTGCGGCGCGCCTTGCCTGGCCTCCGCCACGTCGAGCTTACCCGAAATCGGCGGCCAGGCGGCGGTCTACGTGCCGCCGCTCGAGCCGGACGTCTGGGCCGACTCCATCGCCGAGCTGTGGGACGACGATGAGCGCCGCGCCGAGCTCAGCCGCCTCGGGCGCGTGCAGTCGCAGCGCTTCTCCTGGATGCGGGCGGCGCGCGAGACCCTTGCAGTCTACCGGCGGGTGGCCGAGGGGCGCGCCGCTCCTCACGCACCTCCGCGGGCCGCAGTTGCCAACGAGAGTGAGCTGCCCGCCGCGCTGCTTCCTCCCTCTGAGGAGGGGGCGTGCCGCTTCTGCGGCGATGAGCTCGTTGCCGGCCACCTGACGCAGCAGACGGCCGTGGCCCTCGCTGGGTCTGAGCGCCTGCTCATCCTCGCGAGCGAGGCGCTCGTCTGTCAGGCCTGCGGCCGCGTCCAGGTGTACGCGCTCACCGAACCCGTTCAGCCAGCCGCCGGTCGCCAGTCGGAGCCAGCCCCTGCCACCGGCGAGACGCATCTTCTACCCACGGATACCTACGTAGAGACCCTGTCTGTGACCGCCGCCGGTCATCCTGCTCCACAGGCCGCACCTCCTCTAGAAGAGGCTGCGCCTAAGGTGCCTATAGCACCGGCGCCCCCCAGCAACGGCCAGCTCTTCCACGAGACGGCGGGCCACGCGTCCGACGTGCTCGAGCTGCCGCCGCATGAGACGGCTGCGGGGGGTGAGACTGCCGGGCATCTTCAGGAGCACGAGGTCCACGCCGAGGGCGACCAGTCCCCGGCGCTCGAGCCCTCCGCCGCTGGAGCCCCGGCCACCGTCGAGACCCAGCGGCGTAAGCGTCGCGCCGCCGAGCAAGCAGTGTCTTCGCCCACAGCCACGACAGTCGTCACCGACGGCCAGCCTCCCGATACGGACAGAGCGCCAGACACACCTGCCGCAAGCCGCAGCCGCTCGTCACGCCGCAAGCGCAGCCGCCAAAGCTAGGGCGGCTGCTCCCGCGCACGCATCGGGCGTGGTATACTCATGATGCGTTGCGGCATGTCCCCTGACACAACGGCTTCTGCTGCGCGAGTGTCAGTGCTATGGCAAACGACCTCCACATCCGAGCGCTCGGCCCGTTTGTCGTGGAGCGCGGCGGCACGCCGCTCCCGGAGGCGATCTGGCGTTCGCGCCAGGAGCGGCGCCTGCTGGCTATCCTCATCGCGCGGCGCGGCCGTTCGACGTCGGCCGAGCGGCTGATCGAGTGGCTCTGGCCCGGGGCCGATCCCTCGGTGGCCACCGTGACACTCCGCAGCGCTGTGAGCAGCCTGCGCCGCACCCTCGAGCCCCAGGCAACCCCCCGAGCCTCCTCGCGCTACGTGATCACCCAGCCCGGCGGCTACGCCTGGAACACGGAGAGCAGCGCATCGCTCGACGTCGACGCATTCCTGGCGCTCAGCAAGCCGCCCTACGACGGCGCTCAGCTCATCGGCCGTCTGGAGCAGGCCGTCGCGCTCTACCGCGGTGAGCTCTTCGAGGACGAGCCGGACGCGCCGTGGGCCATCGCGGAGCGTGAGCGTCTGCGCGAACGCTACCTTGCATCCGCCGAGGCGCTTGCCGCGGCGTATATTGGCCGCGCCGACTACGCCGAAGCCGCCGCGCTCTCCCGCCGGGCGCTGAGCCACAGCTCGCTGTGCGAGCCGCTCTGGCGCCTGCTCATGCGAGCGCAGATGCTGGGGGGCGACGCGTCGGGCGCGCTCCAGAGCTACGAGCGCTACCGCCACGCGCTCGACCGCGAGCTTGGCGCGGTGCCCTCCGCGCAGACGCAGGCCCTGCACGCCGCCATTCTGCGCGACGAGTTCGTAGGTCAAGCGGCTCCCACGGAAGCTTCGCCCCGCCCCGCGCCAGTCGCCGCGCAGGGCAAAGCTCCCCTCGCCGCCGCCGTGTCTCAGGCGGCTGAGCTCGTTGGACGAGACCGTGAGCTCGCGCATCTGAGGGGCTTGGTTGCAGAGCTGCGTGAGCGCCGCGGCGGTACGGTCACCATTGTCGGTGAGGCGGGGATCGGTAAAAGCCGCCTCGCGGCAGAGGCGCTGCGCGAGGCGCTCGCGGGCGGGGCGCAGACCATCGCCCTCCGCTGCACGCCCCTCGAGCGTGACCTCCCGTTCGCGGCGCTCGCCGAGGCCCTGCACCGCCTCGTCCGCGTCGTGCCCGATGAGGTGCTCTTGCGTCTGCCGCCCTCGAGCCTTGCCCAGGTCGCGGACCTCCTGCCCGCCCTTCACGAGCGTCTCCCGGGCCTGCCGGAGCCCCCCGCCGTGCCGCCTGAGGAGCACCGCAACCGGCTGATCGGCGCCCTCGCCGACCTCGCGCTGTTCATGGCGCACGACACCCCGCTCGTCGTCCTGTGCGACGACGCGCAGTGGGCCGATGATGCCACCCTGGCGCTCGCAGGACGGCTTGCGCGCCGTGCCCCGCGCCACGCCCTCCTGATTATTCTGGCCTACCGCTCGGAGGATCTGACGGAGAACCTCGCCCTCCACACCCTGCTGCGGACACTGGGGCGTGAGATGCTGCTCCGGCCGATGATCCTCGGGCGGCTCGGGGATGCCGATGCAGCCTCGCTCGTCAGCCAGCTCGGTGGGGTCGCGCCCCTGGACCGGCTGACGCCGTGGATCGTCGCACGCGCCGGGGGGAACCCTTTGTTTCTCACCGTGGCCGTCCAGTCGATCCTGGAGCAGCATCGCGCCCCCTCTCCCACCGAGGCCGCTGCGGTCGCCGACGAGGGGAAGCAGCTGCCCGACCTGAGCGGCGCGCAGCCGATCCGCGACCTCGTGCTGGGGAGGTTCGAACGGCTGCCGCGGCCGGCTCGCGACCTGGCCGAGCAGATCGCTGTCATCGGTCGGCCTGTCTCGCTCGATCTCATCGAGCAGCTGGCGGGGCCGGATGGTCTCGAGGCGACCCAGGCGCTGATCGACCGGCAGATCCTCGTCGAGGGGAGCGACGGGCGTCTCGGGTTCGCGCACGATCTGGTCCGCTCGATTATCGCCTCGGTGGCGGTGTCGCCGCGCCGCCGGCTCCTGCACCGGCGCGCGGCCCAGGCGATCGCGGCCCTGCACGGAAAGTTGCCGGAGCGCGCGGCCGAGATCGCCTATCACTTCGCTCGGGGAGGGCGCGAGGTGGACTCGGCGCTGCTTCACTACGCCGCTGCCGCCGGCGACCACGCGCGCCGGGTGTTCGCCTACCGAGCTGCGCTTGGGCACTACGACACCGCGCTGGCTGCCGCGGATCGTCTGGGGAGCGACGCCGCCGCGCCCGCCGTCCGGGGTGTGTTCAGTGGCCGCCTGCTGACGAGCGAGACCCTGCTTGATTGGGAGGAGGTGGCCGGCACCGTCGCGCGCTACGAGCGCTGGGCCGAGCAGCAGCCGGAGCCCCCGCCCGCGCTGATCGCGACGCGGCGCCTCATCCTCCTGCGGGCGCTCACAGGTGACCTGGCCGGCGCCGCGGAGCTCAGCCGCCAGCAGGAGACCGTGGCCGGCCAGCTGCTGCCGGTTCTGGTGGACATGGTCCGGCGCACCGCTCAGGTGCTCGAGTCGCCCGACCTGTCGGATGGCCCGGCGGGCGGCGCGCCGGCTGCCGACCTGCTGGAGTTCCAGGTGGCCCCCCCGCCGCCCGGCCGCCCGTCGCACGAGCTCCCCGGTCTGCTCGGCCCCGAGGAGGCGGCGCTGGTGCTCTTCCAGGTGGGGTGGGCGGCGCTGATGCAAGGGCTGGTGCGCGATGCAGAGCCGTGCCTGGTCCGGGCCTATGAGCTGGCGAACACAACGAGTCAGGCAACAGCCGCCGTCGTCTCGGCGCTTCAGCTCGCGCACCTTCATGCGCTCAGGGGTGATGCGCCCGCCGCCGACCAGTGGCTGACGGCCAGCCTCGAGACAGCCAGGCAGGCCCCCGAGGCGACATGGGCTTCGATCTGGCCTCGGCTGCACCAGGGCTTTCTCTGGCTGCTGGACGACCGCGTCGATGTCGCGCACCAGCGGTTCGAGCTCATGGAGGAGCAGCTCTCGCCGCTGCCCGCCTTCCAGTCGCACCGCGCGGCGGTGCAGGTGGGGATGGGGCTGACCGCACTGGCCCAAGGCCAGATCGAGCGCGCCGAGCGCATCCTCCTGCGGTCGCTCAAGGCGCCGCACGCCCTTTACGGCTTCGTGTATGTCGCCGCGCTCCACGGCTCGGCGCGGCTGAGCGCGCTCAGGGGGGATGTTGCGGGCGCGCGCAGCACCCTTCGGCTTGCCACGGGCTATAGCCAGAAGCGGCAGCTGCTGCCGGAGTACATCCGCACCGCCATCGAGGTCGCCAGGGTCGAGCGGGATTTTGGGGACGCGCAGGTGGCGCTGCCGTTTCTGGGGCGCGCCGTCGCCCTAGCCGGCGAAGCGCAGCTATACGCGCTGGGGGTGGCTGCGTCGGGGCTGCTGCACAGCCTCGCGCACGCGAGCTGAAGTGTGATATGTTTGAGATCGTCTCTGTTGCACGGCATTGAGGAGCTGATGGACCACACGCTGCCCGTTAAGGTCTACTACGAGGACACCGACTGCCTGGGGATGGTGTACCACGCGAACTACCTGAAGTACATGGAGCGCGGGCGCACGGAGTACGTGGCGCGCTTCGGCCGGAGCATCCAGGACCTGAACCGCGCCGGGTACAACATTGTGGTCTACGCGATGAACATCAAGTTCAAGCGGGCAGCTACCCTTGGGGACGAGCTCGAGGTGGTCTCGCGCTTCTCGCTGGCCTCGCCGTACCGCGGGCTGTTCAGGCAGCGCGTGGAGCGGGGCGGCGAGCTGATCGTGGAGGCCGACGTAGAGCTGGCGTGCCTGGACGAGCGCGGCGGGCTGCGCGAGTTCCCGCGCGAGTTCGCGGGCGCGGAGTGAGTTCGGGCGTGTAGCCTTCTGGCCCGTTGCGGCATCTCTATTGCGGGTTGGTAATACTCACCCGAGGCGACCGGCAGCCGGTCGTATACTCGGGGCGAGAGAGATTGCGGCGCGGGTCACAAAGTATCGGCGCCGCTGGGCTGAAAGGACGCACCTGTGTTTGCGAAGAATGTGGGCGCCACCGACCGCGACTTCCGCCTCGTCGTTGGCGCTGTGCTCATGTACCTGGCGGTCTTTGTCATCCCGGGGGTTTGGGGTTTCGTAGTGGGCGGCGTCGCGCTGGTCATGTTTGTCACCGCGGCCACCGGCTCCTGCCCGCTGTACAGCATCTTCGGCTACAGCACCTGCGCCACGAAGGCCGGCGGCAAGCACAGCTAGAACGAAACGCTGAACGCTGAACAGGCAGGGCGATGGTATGTCGCTTACGCCTCAACGTTCATTCTTCGCTGTGGCGCCTGAGCCGGAACAGGCTAGCGTACTCCCCCTCGCGCACGGGCTCCGCCGGGAGCCCGGCCACGCTTCCTGCGTGTCCCACCAGGTACACCGGCCGCTCGGGGTAGCGCCGTGCCGCCCGCGGTCCCCAGGGGTCGTCGGTGGGCTCCACCACGTCCACCCACACATCGGGGCGCACGCCCTCCACCAGCCGCACGTACTGAAGCGCCATGCCCTGCTCCCAGTGGGCGATCACCGCCGCGCCGGGGGGCAGGGCCTCCAGCGTGCTCTGCGCGAACTCGCGGTAGAGCCACAGGTGCTGCTTGGCCGAGACGCGGTAGCGCGTGCCGCCCCAGGCCAGCGTGAGCGCTATCAGAACGCTAAACGCTATACGCTGAACGTTGAACCAGCGGTGCCGGCTGAGGTGCATGTGCAGCTGTCCCCCCACCCACCCCCCCACGACACCTACCCCCGCTCCGATCCACAGCGCCCATGGCAGCAGCATCGGCAGGGTGAACACAGGCGCATCGCCCACGGCGGGTCCGAGCAGCAGCAGGTAGCCGAGGGTGGAGAAGAAGACCCACGCGGCCGCCGCGAACGCCGCACGCTCCCGCCGGGCCAGCGCCCAGGACCCGAGCAGGCCGAGCAGGGTGCCGAGCGGGCCGAACTCGAACAGCAGCCGGCGCCCGACCATCCGCAGCGTCTCGAGGGCGGCGGTGGGCTCGGGGGTGCGGAAGATGCCGCGCCGGACGGTCCCTCCCGTCATCAGGTCCAGCA
The DNA here is from genome assembly GCA_039805565.1 of Chloroflexota bacterium. Taxonomy (GTDB): domain Bacteria; phylum Chloroflexota; class Chloroflexia; order Chloroflexales; family Roseiflexaceae; genus CALJIC01. The sequence goes on from JBDLTZ010000102.1 coordinate 18,050, forward strand.
CCTCGCCGTAGCTCCGCGGCGCGCCCCAGAAGTAGTGACGCGGCAGCCCGTAGTCCTGCCCGTCGAACGGGCCGTGGGCGGCGAACTGCGCCAGCGGGTAGAGCCAGGGGGTGAGGCCCGCGATGAAACAGAGGGCGAGGATGACGAGTGACCAAGGGCGACGGACCGGGGACGAAGGACCGGGGACAAAGGACCAAAGGCGACGGACCGGAGACGAAGGTCTTTCGTCTTTCGTCTTTGCCCAGAGCACAGCCGCGGCCAGCAGCGGGAGCGCAGTGATCGCGAACAGGCCGTGATGGCTGAAGCCGAGCCCGCCGATGAAGGCGGGCAGCCGCAAGCGTCGCCCATCGGTGCTTGCAGTGTGCTCGTCGGTCGTCGGTCGCCGGTCGTGCGAGAGGGCCAGCCCGAGCGCGACCATCAGCAGCGCCAGCAGTGCGTAGACCTCGGCGAGGGTCGCGGCGTTCCAGAGACCAGGCGCGAGGCCGAGGGCGAGCGCCGTGGCTGTGGCCGGTCCGGTGGCGCCGAGCACGCGGCGCGCGAGGAGAAAGAACAGGGCCACCGCGAGCGCCGCGCAGAGCGAGGAGAGCAGGGTAACACGCCAGGCCAGCTCGCCGAAGGGCAGCAGGCGCGTCGTGAGGTGGGCGAGCATGGTGTAGAGCGGGTAGGTGGTGGGGTGGGCCACGCCGAGGAGCGTGGCCGCCAGCTGGAACTCTGCCGAGTCGCCGGAGAGCACGCTCGGCGCGGCGGTGGCGGCGTAGAGCGCGAGGAAGCCCACAAAGAGGGCGAGAGTGATGAGGCGGGGAGCGTGCGGCACCTTCACCGTCCCTTGTCGCCGCCGTCGTGCATGGCCCGCTTCAGGGCGGCCGCGAGCGGATTGTCGTCGTCGGACTCCTCCTCGGGCGACTCTGTGGAGTAGGCGTAGCGCTCGGGCTCCTCGTCGGCCGGCTGGTCGGCGTCCTCGGCAGGCTCGTCGTCCTGGTCCCAGACGAGGTGCAGGTTCTCGGCGCCCGCCAGCGCGATGATGTCGTCCACCGAGAAGCGGATGAGGCTCACCACCTGCGGGTCGGGGTCGATCTCAGCGGGCGAGGCGGCGAGCTTCACCCGGGGCAGCTGGGCCAGCACCTCCTCGAGCAGCGGCGGCGGGTCGAGCGGGACGGTGGGCGTGATGCCGCGAGCGGCCATGTCCTCCAGGCGCTGTCGGAGCTGCTCGCGGGCCTCCTCGTGCGTGCGCGGGATGCCGGTGTCCACCAGCAGGATAGTGGTGTAGACGCGGGCGAACAGCATGCGCAGGATGGTCTGCGTGTCGCGCAGCTGCTGGGTGGCCCGGCGCAGGCTGACGGCCTTCTGGCTGGCCTTGATCTCGAAGGCGTGGACCGTCTTGTGGTCCGGCAGCACTACGGCGTCGAGCTCGCGGTACTTCTTGATCGCGTTGCGGCCACGGTGCTCGAGGTACTCGACGATGCGGCGGTCCGAGAGGGTGTAGTGCTGGGCGAGCCAGGTGCGCAGCGCCTCCTCGGCCTCGCCGCCGAACAGGTCGCGGGCGCGCGGCGGGCGGATGGCGCGCTGGTTCTCGCGCCCGAGCATGATCTGCGCGACGAACGCGCGGTACTGCTTGTCGTTCTCGTCCACGAGGCGCGGGCGAGAGTATTTCGGTGCCAAGGGGGCCTCCAGTCTTGAGCCTTGAGTCTTGAGCTGTGCCCTGGGCCTCAAGACTCAAGACTCACGACTCTCGCTTCTACCAGGCGTAGGCCTCGGGCGCGGCGCCGCCGGGGCCGGGGAAGATCTCGTCGAGCCGCTTCAGCGTCTCGTCGGCCAGCGTGATCTCGAGCGCGCGCAGGCTGCCGGTGAGCTGGTCCATGGTGCGCGGGCCGATGATCGGCGCGGCCACCGCGGGGCGCCCGAGCAGCCAGGCGAGCGCGACGTCGGCCGGGCTTTCGCCGAGATCGCGGCACAGCCCCTCGTAGGCCTCGAGCTTGGCGCGGTGCTTCTCCACATTCTGCTGGGTGCGCTCGTTGGCGCGGCGCCCCTCGGTGGCCTTCTGCAGCGCCCCGCCGAGCAGGCCGCCGGCGAGCGGGCTCCAGGGGATGTTGGCGAGCCCGTAGCTCTGGCAGGCGGGGTCGACCTCGAGGTCGATCATGCGGGCGTTGAGGTTGTACAGGCTCTGCTCGGCCACCAGGCCGAGGAAGTTGCGCGACTTCGCGATCTCGTTGGCCTGTGCGATGTGCCAGCCGGCAAAGTTGCTGCTGCCGACGTAGACCACCTTGCCCTCGCGCACGAGCTGCTCCATCGCCTGCCACACCTCCTCCCAGGGGGCGGTGCGGTCGATGTGGTGCATCTGGTACAGGTCGATGTGGTCGGTCTGGAGGCGGCGCAGGCTCTCCTCGCAGGCGCGCTTGATGTGGTAGGCCGAGAGGCGCGACTCGTTGGGACGGTCGCCCATATTGCCGTAGACCTTCGTGGCGAGCACGACCTGCTCGCGGCGGCCGCCGCCCTGGGCGAGCCAGCGGCCGATGATCTCCTCGGTGACGCCCGGGCCGAGCGGGCGGCCGTAGACGTTGGCGGTGTCGAAGAAGTTGATGCCCAGCTCGAGGGCTTTGTCCATGATCGCGAAGCTGTCTGCCTCGCTGGTGTGCGGGCCGAAGTTCATGGTGCCCAGGCACAGGCGGCTGACCTTCAGTGCGGTGCGGCCGAGACGCGTGTATTCCATGGGGGTCTCCTTCATGTGAGACGAAGGACGAAGGACAACAGACGAGGAACCGCTTCATTTTACCACCGGGGCGGCGCTCCTTGGTCACTGGTCGGTGGTCATTGGTTGGTGGTCGGTGGTCCTTGGTCCGTAGGAGGCTTCTGCCCCGGCTCGACCCCCTTGCGGCGCAGGAAGCGCAGGGTCTCGACGCACATGGCCGTGAGGAGGCGCGTCTCGCGTGCGTCGGGCTCGGCGCGGTGGATGAGGCCGCGCAGGGTGCGGAGCATGCCCTCGGCGAGGTGGGCCTTGAAGAACTCGACGCCCCAGAGCGCGCGCTCGGCGGCCTGGAAGAGCTGCTCGAGCTCGGCGGCGGTGGCGGGCGGGTACGGGTGCGGGTGGCGGGTGGGGGCAGAGGCCCCTGCCGCCAGGCGCAGCTCGTAGGACACCAGCAGCAGCGCCTGGGCCAGGTTGAGCGAGGGGTATGCCGGGTCGGTGGGGATAGTGAGCGCGAGGTGGCAGCGGTCGAGATCCTCGTTCGCCAGGCCGTTGTCCTCGGGGCCGAAGAGGAGCGCGACCGGGCCGTGCTCGGCGCGCGCCAGCAGACTTGGGGCGGCGTCGCGCGGGGTGCTGACGCGGGCGGCGGCCGTACGGGGGCGGCCGGTCGTGCCCACGACGAAGGTCACGTCGGCCAGGGCAGCGTCGAGGGTGTCGTGGATTGTGAGGCGCGCCAGGATATCCTCGCTGCGGTGGGCGATGCCGAGGATATCGGCGTGGTCGAAGGGCGCTGGCTGGACCAGGCGGAGCCGGCGGAGCCCCATGTTCTTCATGGCGCGTACGGCCGCACCGATGTTGCTCACGCGCTGGGGGCGGTGGAGCACGACGATCAGGTGTTCGTGCTGCGTCTCGGTCATGGTGATCTCGCTCAGTCTAAGGAAGTGAGCGCAAGCTGTGCGCCTACGTCCGGCTGCCAGGGCAGTGTTACGGTGAAGCGGCTCCCCCGGCTGACTGTGCTCTCGAGAACGACGCGGCCGCCGTGGAGCGCCGTGAGCTGCGATACCAGAGCCAGGCCGAGCCCGGTGCCCTCGTAGCGGCGTGCGAGGCGGCTATCTAGCTGCACGAACGGGCGGAATAGGCGCGCCTGATCCTCGGGCGCGATCCCGATCCCGGTGTCGGCCACTGTGAAGTGTATCTCGCCGGCCAGCGCGTCGACCGTCACCTCGAGGCCCACCACGCCGCTGGAGGTGAACTTGACCGCGTTGGACAGCAGGTTGACCAGAATCTGTGTCAGGCGGCGCTCGTCGCCGGCGACCGTGGCCACGCCCGGTTCCACCCAGAGCATGAGTTCGAGCCCCTTGTGCTTCGCGGCCGCCTCGACCATCTTGATGCTGGAGCGGCACAGGTCGGCGACGGGGACGGGCTCTTGGGAGATCGTCATCTGGCCGGCCTCGATCTTGGCGAGGTCGAGGATATCGTTGATCAGCGCCAGGAGGTGGCGGCCGCTCGCCTCGATCGTGTGCGCCGAGGCGACCTGGCGCTCGGTGAGGTCGCCGTAGACGCCGAGCTGCAGCGCCTCGGAGATGCCGAGGATAGCGTTGAGCGGCGTGCGGAGCTCGTGGCTCATGCTCGCCAGGAACGTATCTTTGACGTGGAGCGCCCGCTCGAGCTCGCTGTTGGCGGCGCGCAGCTCGGCGGTCTGCTCGGCCACGCGCGTGGCGAGCATCTCGCGCTCGGCCTGCAGCTCTGCGGTGCGCTCGGCCACCTGGCGCTCGAGGTCGACCTGCGAGGCCTGAAGGATGCGCTCGTTCGCGCGGAGCTGGCGCTCGACCTCCTCACGCCGCGTCACCTCACCCAGGGCCCGCGCGCGCGTGCGGCGGAGCAGGTCCATCGTGGGCGCAACGAGCAGCGCCGTGACGGCGAAGGTGAACACCTGGATGAACCACGTGATCGCCGGCGATGGCCCCTGGTGGATCGCGAGCAGCTCACCGCTCTGGAGCGCCCAGACCACCGTGCTCAGCGCGATCCCGGCCAGTGCTGCGGCGAGCCCGGTCCGGCTATCGACCAGCAGTGAGCCCAGGATGATTACGAACACGTAGGCGGTGAGGGCTGGGGCATCGAGGCCGAAGCCGCTCAGGAGCGCGCCGAGCGCGAGCACCAGTGCGAGGCCGGTGGTGAGCAGCCGCCCCACCAGGAGAAGGTGTCCCCGGCGGAGGAGGTGGAGCGTGTACGCGCAGAGCGGCACGGCGATGAGGGAGTAGGCCGGCGCGTGGCTGACGACGAACGGCGCGATCATGTTGTATAGCACCGTCACGCTGATGATGATGACGAGCAGGGTGTAGGCGATGCGGGCGATCGCCGCCTGCTCGTCATCGGCGTAGCGTGGGGCTGTGAGGAGCGTGCGTATGTGGTGCATGGCGTGGTGCTCCGATGAAGGGCAGGGTTATGCCACGCCGCTATACTACCACGCCCGTGATGCCCAAGCGTTACACATGCACACGTTGCCGCTACTTGCCCTTCCCGAGCTCGGCGGAGCGGCGGTAGGCGGCCCAGATCGCGTCGGAGAGGACGGTGCGGAGGCCACCGCGCTCGAGCTCGTAGACCGCGGCGGCGGTCGTGCCGCCGGGCGAGGTCACAGCGTTGCGCAGCTCGGCGGCGTGCTTGCCGCTCTGCATCGCGTACATCACCGAGCCGAGCATGGTCTGCTGGGCGAGCTCCTCGGCCATGTAGCGCGGCAGGCCGAGGTGGACGCCGGCGTCGATCATGGCCTCGAGCACGGTGAAGACGTAGGCCGGGCCGGTGCCGTTGATCGCGGTGGCCATGTCCAGGTAGGTCTCGTCGTCCACGGAGAGCTGGCGGCCGAAGGAGCCGAGGATTGTGCGGGCCCAGCCGCGCTGCTCCTCGGTGACCTCGGGTGAGGCAGCCCAGACCGTCATGCCCTGGCCAATCTGGGCGGGCGTGTTGGGCATGGCGCGCACCACGGCCGGGTGGCCGAGGCCCTCGGCGAAGGCGCGGACGGGGGTGCCGGCCAGGATGGAGATCACGAGCTCGCCCTCGCGCAGGGCGCCACGCAGCTCGGGCAGGATCTTGGGCAGGGTCTGCGGCTTGATGGCGAAGATCGCCACCTGGGCCCAGTGGGCAGCCTCGACGTTGTCCTCGATGGCGCGGATGCCGTAGAGGCGGGCGATCTCCTCGCGGCGCTCGGGGCGCGGCTCGGTGGCGAGGATCTGGTCGGGGGTGACGAGCTCCTGCTTCAGCAGGCCGCCGATCATGGCCTCGCCCATAACTCCGGCGCCGATGACGGCGATGCGTAGGTCTTTTAGCATTCTTTTTGCTTTGGTTGGTTGTGGTCGGCAACTTCGCTCAGGCTCGTTGCCGAGGGTGGATCTCAGGGAGGGCCAAGCGCTCCCTGGCCCTCCCGCTGCTCACGACTCACACGCTCAGGGTGGATCTCAGGGAGGGCCAAGCGCTCCCTGGCCCTCCCGCTGCTCACGACTCACACACTCAGCGCTGGGCGCGCCAAGACTCAAGATTAGAGACTCGCGGCTTACAGCTGGACGTCGTACCCGTCGGCGCCGGGGACCGGGAAGCGCTGGCAGAGCGAACGCACCTCCTCCGCCACGCGGCGGTGGGTGTCCTGGTCGTCGATGTTGGTGATCACCTCGTCGATCCAGGCGGCCACCTGCTCCATCTCGGCCTCGCCCATGCCGCGGGTGGTCATGGCGGGCGTGCCGATGCGGATGCCCGAGGTGAGCAGCGGCGGCTTGTCGTCGTTGGGGACGGCGTTCATGTTGAGCGTGATGGCCGCGTGGTCGAGCACGGTCATCACCTTCTTGCCGCTGGCATGGGTCTTGGAGCGCAGGTCGATCAGCATCAGGTGGTTGTCGGTGCCGCCGGAGAGCACGTGGTAGCCGCGGCGGACGAAGGCGGCGGCGAGGGCGCGAGCGTTGGCGATCACCTGGCGCCCGTACTCCTCGAAGGCTGGCTGGAGGTTCTCGCCGAAGCCCACCGCCTTGGCGGCCACGACGTGCATGAGCGCGCCGCCCTGGGTGCCGGGGATGACGCTCTTGTCGAGCACCTCAGACATCATCAGCGTGCGGCCGCTCTTGGCGGCCTTGGCGCCGAAGGGGTTCTCGAAGTCCTGCCCCATCAGGATGATGCCGCCGCGCGGGCCGCGGAGGGTCTTGTGGGTGGTGGACGTGACGACGTGGGCGTAGGGCACGGGGCTAGGCAGCAGGCCCTTGGCGATCAGGCCGGCGGGGTGCGCGATGTCGGCGAACAGGAACGCGCCCACCGAGTCGGCGATCTGGCGGAAGATCTTGAAGTCGATCGCGCGTGAGTAGGCGCTGGCGCCCACCGTGATCATCTTGGGGCGCTCGCGCTCGGCGATCGCGGCCACTTGCTCGTAGTCGATCAGGCCGGTCTCGAGGTCGATGCCGTAGGGGATGAAGCTGTAGACCTGGCCGGAGAAGTTGACCGGCGAGCCGTGGGTGAGGTGGCCGCCGTGGGCTAGGTTCATGCCCAGCACCTTGTCGCCCGGCTTGAGGAAGGTGTGGTAGACCGAGAAGTTGGCCTGGGTGCCGGAGTGGGGCTGGACGTTGGCGTAGGCGGCGCCGAAGAGCTGCTTCACCCGCTCGCGGGCCAGGTTCTCCACCTGGTCGACCCACTCGCAGCCGCCGTAGTAGCGGTTGCCGGGGTAACCCTCGGCGTACTTATTGGTCAGCAGCGAGCCCTGCGCCTCCATCACAGCGCGGCTGGCGTAGTTCTCGCTGGCGATCAGCTCGAGGCCGTCGCGCTGGCGCCGGGCCTCGCCGGCGATCATCCGCGCCACGTCGGGGTCGCTCTGCCACACGGTGTTGATCACAGACATAGCATCTCCTTTCGATTTCGCGCGTCATTATACCCGACTGCGGGGGCAGCAGGGCTGCACTGGAGGCCGGCTGGCCGCGAGATATGCTATAATTCACTACTCCAAAGAAGTGTGAAATACCGCCTCCTCGCCAGAAGGAGCCTTTCGTATGAAGCTGTCCTGTCTCCAGGAAAACCTCAAGCGCGGCCTCTCGATCGTGAGCCACGCCGTTGCCGGTAAGAGCACGCTCCCGGTGCTGTCCAATATTTTGCTCGCCACCGACGACGGGCGGCTCAAGCTGGCCGCTACGAATCTGGAGATCGGGATCACTTGCTGGATCGGCGCTAAGATTGAGGGTGAGGGGGCTGTGACAGTGCCGGCCAAGCTGTTGGCCGACGTGGTGAGCAGCCTGCCGAACGACAAGATCACCATCTCGCTCGACGCGCGGACGCAGACGATCAACCTGACCTGCGCCCGCTTCGAGACGAACATCAAGGGCATCGAGTCGGAGGAGTTCCCGGTGATCCCGACGGTGTCGGACCGCGCGCCGAGCGCGTCGTTCCCGCCGGAGCTGCTGCGCGAGGCGATCGACCAGATCGCGTTCGCCGCCGCTACCGACGACACGCGGCCGGTGCTCACCGGCGTGCTGGTGCGCCTGAAGGGTAACCGGGCCACGTTCGCGGCGGCGGACGGGTTCCGCCTGGCGCAGCGCGCGGTGGAGCTGCCGGAGCCGGTCGCGGATGCCCAGGAGCTGATCATCCCGGCGCGCGCGCTGGCCGAGCTCTCGCGGATCATCGGCGACGCCCAGGGGCCGGTGGAGCTGACGGTGACGCCCGGCGGCGGGCAGGTGCTGTTCCACACCGAGAACATCGACCTGGTCTCGCGGCTGATCGACGGCAAGTACCCGGATATCGAGCGGGTGATCCCGGCGAGCCACATGACGCGGACCGTGCTTGAGACGGCCGACCTCGCCAAGGCGGTGAAGCTGGCCTCCTACTTCGCCAACGCGTCGGCGAATATCGTGCGCATCATGATGGAGTCAGGTGGTGACCTGGGCCCGGGCCGGCTGACGATCAGCGCGAACGCGGCCGAGGTGGGGGACAACAAAGGTCAGGTGGACGGCATGGTGCACGGCGAGGGCGGGCAGATCGCGCTCAACGTAAAGTTCCTGGCCGACGCGATCAATGCGATCAAGACGCCGCAGATCGCGCTGGAGACGCAGACGCAGCAGAATCCGGCGGTCTTCCGGCCGGTGGGCGCCGAGGGCTACGTGCACATCGTGATGCCAATGACGGTGCGGTAGCGCTGAACACTGAACGCTGAAGCAGCAGATCCCCCAGATGATATGTAGTGGACCAACGCGCAGCACAGTTGCTGTGGCGTTGGTCCTTCGTCGTTGGTGGCCCTTGGTTATTGGCTGTCGATCGGTGGTCGGTGGTCCCCGCTCACGCGCTCAGCGGCTGACCGAATCGACGCGGCTCACGAGCCACAGGCCGCCGGCCGGCACGAGAGTGTACCCCTCGCTGAACGTGTAGCTGCGCGTCGCGATGACGCTGCCGTCAGCGCGCAGCGTCTGCATCTGCCAGCGCTCGAGGGTGCAGACGAAGCCAGTGCCGTCCGGGCGCTGCTCGACCTGCACGAAGTCGAGCCCCAGCAGCTGCCAGCGCTCAGTCTCGCCGCGGGCGCGCATCTGCGCGATGTAGGCCTGCTCCTGCGCGAGCCACTCGCCGGTGGCCACAGCCTGCAATGCGACGGCGTCCGCGCGGGCGCGCGCCTCGGCGAAGGCGATGTTGGCGCGCTGAACCGCCTCCTGCAGCGTCGTGGCGCCCTGCGGCTGGGCCGCGGCCTTGGGCTGGGCGAAGTCCGAAAGCACCACCGGCACCGCGTCCATCTGCTCGGGGATAGCGAGCGTGCGGCTCGGGCCACCCCAGCGGCCCTTGGCGTAGGCGTCGTAGAGCGCCAGCGTCGTCCCCAGCAGCACCAGCAGCACCACAGTGAGAACCCAGTCTGAGCGCCGGTCCTCGCCGAACGCCGAGCGGTAGGCGGATGTCGGGGGCAGCGGCGTGGTACGCATAGCATCTCCGCTGTCACGCGCGCCACAGCGGCGCGCCCTCTGCGCAGAGCATAGCACCCCTCGTGCCGGTGATGCAAGCGGGAGATGCGGTGGTATCATGCGCGGCACGCAACCTGTAGCTGAAACGGAAGTGTGCCCATGACACAGGAGACTGAGGTTCGACGCGCGCTGGTGATCGGCGCGCACCCCGACGATAACGAGTTCGGCGCGGGCGGCACCACGGCGAAGCTCGCCGCCGAGGGGTGGGACGTCACGTTCATCATCGCCACGAATGGCAACAAGGGTAGCCACGACCCGGGGATGTCGTCGTACCGGTTGAGCGAGGTGCGCGAGGGGGAGCAGCGCGCGGCCGCCGAGGTGCTGGGCGTGCGGCGGGTGATCTTCCTGCGCAACAACGACGGCGAGCTGGAGCCGACGCCGGCCCTGCGGTCGGAGATCGCGCTCTACATTCGCCACTTCAAGCCGCACTATGTCTTCACCCATGACCCGTGGAAGCACTACATGCTGCACCCGGACCACCGGGCGGTGGGGTTCGCCGTGATCGAGGGGATCGTGAGCGCGCGCGACCACCTGTTCATGCCGGGCCTGGGGCAGATCGGGATCACGGTGTGGCGCCCCGAGGCGCTGTTCCTGTGGAGCGCCGAGCAGCCGGACCACGTGGAGGATGTGTCGGGCTACGTGGAGCAGAAGATCGCCGCGCTGCACGAGCACCACACGCAGCTGGACGAGGCGAAGGGCTGGGAGGAGCGGGTGCGGGCGCGTATGGCGGAGCTGGGCGCGGAGCACGGCTTCGCGGCCGCGGAGGCGTTTCGGCGGATGGGGCTGTAGCCTGGCAGGGGGACGCGGGCCGTCTGCGCGTGCGCGGCGCGGTCGCCGTCAGCCCTCACTCCTCTTGGCAGGCGGCCTCTTGCGGCGGCGGGCCTGTGCGGGCGGGGTCGCCTCGCCCGTCAGCCCGCCGATCACCGCGCCGATCGCCGCGTCCTCCGCCGCCACCTCATCGGCGTACTGCTCGATCGGTGCGCTCCGCCGCTGCCGCAGAGCGAGCGGGGCGATCGTGCGGATATCGGTCACCGTCACCTCGACGCGGTAGTCGGCGGCGGCGCGCGCCCTGGCCGCCTCGAGCAGCGCGATCTCGGCCCGGTGGGATGGGATCTTGAGCCCCTGGACGCAGCTCAGCGCGAACTCCTCGGCCGGGGCGGGGACCATCACGTGCGGCAGGATCTCGCGTGCGGCCGCCACCTCCTCACGCAGCCGCGCCGTCTCCTCGGCGAACCGCGCCCGGAAGGCCGCCGCGTCGTCACGGAAGGCGCGCGCCCGGCGGTAGACCTCCAGCCGCTCGTCGCGCTCGGCCAGCGGCGCTACCCACACCCGCAGCCCGAAGCGGTCCATGATCTGCGGCCGCAGGCGCCCCTCCTCGGGGTTCATCGAGCCCACCAGCACGAACTGCGAGGGGTAGAGCCGCGTCATCGGGCCGCGCCGCACGAAGGTGCGCCCCTGCGCCGCCGCGTCCAGGATGGCGTCCACCACCCGCGCGTCCAGCAGGTTGACCTCGTCGATGTAGAGCAGGTTGCGGTGGGCGCGCGCCAGCGCTCCCTCCTCGAGCTGCACGCGCTGCTGCTCTAGCGCCACCCGCTCGTTGACCCCGCCCACCACGTCCTCCATGCGGGCGTTCAGCGGCAGCTCAATGATCCGCATCGGCGCGCGGCGCGTCACCGGCCGGCCCTGCTCGTCGGCCTCCTCGCGCTCGACGACCGGCATCAGGTCCGCCAGCGCGCGCACTGCCGTGGTCTTGCCCACGCCATATGGGCCGATCAGCAGCACGCCGCCGATCTGCGGGTTGACCAGGGCCAGCACCAGCGCGGTCTTCAGCTCGGTCTGCCCGACGACGCCGAGGAACGGGTAGGGGAGTAGCTCGTCCATAGAACAATGAACGCTGAACGTTGAACGCTGAAGCGAAGGCTGTGCCGATGCAGCACTGCAGCGATCGGTGACTGGCCCTCATCCCTCAGCGCTCATCCTTCAGCCTTAGAGGAGTTCGATATCCACGTCCAGTATCGTGAGGTCCGGCCGCTCCTCCTCGACCCAGCGCACCAGCTCCTCGAGGAGGCCCTGCGCGTAGTCCCCCGAGGCGGAGACGCACGCTACGCCCAGGACCGCCCGGCCGTGCGCGTCCTGCGAGGCCACCTCGGCCGCGGAGACGTTGAACTTGTTCCGCATACGCGCCAGCAGCGACTTAACGATGCTGCGCTTCTCTTTGAGTGACCGCACCCCCGGCAGGTGCAGCGTGATCATGCAGGAGCCAACAAACATGTGGGTGATCCCCTGGTGGGGAGGTTTGGAGGGGCAGGCCCCTCCAGATAAAGGGGGATGGCGCTTCGGGGCGGCGCCCCACCCCTGCTTGGTGCCGCCCGGCCCTGAGCTCTGCTCAAGACTCAAGCCTCACGACTCGCTAGTTCCAGCTCCATGGCCCCGCGCTCGCGTCCTCGGGGGGGCCACCGGCGGGGAGCAGCGCCAGCTCGGCCCGCAGCGTGGCGCCGATCTCGCGCAGGCGCATCGCCGTGTCCCCCTCCAGCCAGCGCTGCTTGCGCGCGTTGTTCACCCGCAGCCGGTGGGCCAACGCGTAGGCCAGCTCGGCCGCATCGTCCGGCAGCGGCTCGGGCTCGTGCTCCTGACCAGTCGCTGCGCTGACCGTCGCCCAGTAGCGCATGTAGAGCTCCCGCACCCGCCGCGCCGCCTCGGATGTGGCCGTGCTACGCGGCTCGTCCAGGTACGCCACCGACGCCACCAGGTACGGCTGCCGCTGAGCGATGTGCTGGATACGGAAGCGGCGCTGGCCGGCGGCCACCAGGTAGTAGCGGCCGTCGTCCAGCCGGACGTTGTCGGTCACCAGCGCCGTTGTCCCCACGGGGTATGGGATCGTCTCACCGGGGCGCAGCGTCTCTGGGCCCGCCGCCTCGCGCATGCGCCGTGCCCACGGGTCGTCGTAGCTCACCTCGCTACCGCTGCGGATCAGCACCACCCCGAACGGCGCGCTCTCCGCCAGGCAGCGCCCGATCATCAGCCGGTAGCGCTCCTCGAAGATGTGCAGCGACAACGATGCTCCCGGGAAGAGCACCGTTTGGAGCGGGAACAGCGGGATCTGCTCGCTCATATCTCACCCATCAATCGGCGACGTGCAGGTCCACACCGTGGCCGCTGCCGCGCCCATGTGCAGGTCGACGGTCAGCTCGACCTCCGGCCCGGAGACCGCCTGCACCACCGCTGCGGCCTCGTGCCGCACCGGCAGGCCGCCCTCCATCACCATCACCGACCCGACGCGCAGCTCCAGCGCGTCAGGCCGCAGTTCCGTGCCGCTCGCGCCCACCGCCACCAGCATGCCGCCCCAGTCGGCCAGTCCGCGCGCGCACGCCCAGCGCACTGGCGCCGAGCGCGCCACAGCTTGGGCGACCTGCCGCGCCGCAGCCTCGCTCGCTGCACCGCGCACCTGCACCTGGACGAACTTGCCCGCGCCCGCCGCGTCGCGCACCACCTGCTGCGCGAGGTCGGCACACAGGGCCTCCATCGCCTCCTGGAAGGCGCCGAACTCGTAGGTCGCGGGGTCGCTCAGCGGTGCCCCGCCTGCCTGCCCGTTCGCCAGTGCGATCACGCAGTCGTTCGGGCTTACCTCGCCGTTGAGTGTCAGCCGGCCGAACGACTTGGCGGCGCTCTGCTCCAGCGCGCGGTGCAGCAGCCGCGACTCCACGGGCGCGTCGGTGGTGACTACCGCCAGCAGCGTCCCCGAGCGCGGGTGCGTCAGGCGGCTGCCCTTGGCCATGCCCGCGACCACCGCGGTGCGCCCCTCGCGCAGCGACACCCGCAGCGCGCGGTCCTTCGGCCGGGTGTCGCTGGTGAGCATGGCGATCGCCGCACGCCTGCCGCCGCTGCTGTCCAGCTCCGACGCCGCGCGCCGGATGCCGTCGCGCATACGGTCCATGGGCAGCGGCACCCCGATCTGCCCGGTGGACATCAGCAGCACGCTGTCGCGCGGCACCTCGAGCTCCTCGGCGGCGATCTTGGCGCACTCGACGGCGCTTGCCAGGCCGGGCTGGCCGGTGCCCGCGTTCGCCTGCCCCGCGTTGATCACCACCGCCCGCAGGCTCTCGCGGTTGCGCGCCAGGATGGCCTGGGTGAAGAACACCGGCGCGGCCACGATGGCGCTGCTGGTCAGCAGGGCGGCCGCCTTGCACGGCTGCTGCGAGTACACCACCGCCAGGTCGCGCGCGCGGATCTCCTTCAGGCCGGCCGAGACGCCGGTGGCGCGGAAGCCGCCGGGGCTCGAGATGTGGCCGTCGTCGATGACGCTGTAGGTCATAGCTTTGCAGTATTGAGTCCTGAGTGCTGAGTGCTGAGTTGTGTCTTCTGCTGAGGCGCAGCAGCTGAGGTGATGCCGGCTCCGCAGCACCACATCGGTAGGCCACGGCACTGCGTACTCAGCACTCAGCACTCAGCACTTCTACCACACGCGGCAGATCAGGCCCTTCAGATACTCCCCCTCGGGGAAGCTCAGCAGCACCGGGTGGTCCGGTGACTGCGTCAAGCGCTCCATTACCTGGGCGTCACGCTTCGCGTCCAGGGCCGCCCCGAACACCACCTTCTGGAACAGGTCCGCCGAGACGAGCCCTGAGCAGGAGAAGGTCGCCAGCACGCCGCCCGGGCGCAGGATCTGCATGGCGATCAGGTTGATATCTTTGTAGCCGCGGGTGGCGCGCTCGATCTGCCCCTGGCTGTGAGCGAACTTGGGCGGGTCGAGGATCACGGCGTCGAACTGGCGGCCTTCGGCGCGGTACTGCCGCAGCTGCCGGAAGACGTCGGCCTCCACCACCTCTACCGGCGCGGTCACGCCGTTGAGCGCCAGGTTCTCGCGCAGCGTCTCGAGCGCCGGCCCGCTGCCGTCCACCGCGGTCACGCTCTGCGCGCCCGCGCGGGTCGCGGCGATCGTGAAGCCGCCCGTGTAAGAGAAGCAGTCCAGGACCTCGCGCCCGGCGCAGTGCTGCGCCACCCGCAGCCGGTTCAGCGCCTGATCCAGATACCAGCCGGTCTTCTGCCCGCCGCGCAGGTCGGCAGCCATGAGGATGTCGCCCGCCTGCCGCACTTGGACGCGCTCGGGCGGCTCCTCGCCCCACAGCAGGCCCTCCCCCGGCGGCAGGTCCTCCTTCGCCCGCACCTCGGCGTCGCTGCGCTCGTACACGCCCCGCACGCCCGTCAGCTCGCCCAGCAGACGCCCTACCAGCTCCGCGCGGGCGGCCATGCCCTGTGTCAGCAGCTGCACCACCAGGTAGTCGCCGTAGCGGTCCGCGATCAGCCCTGGTAGGCCGTCCGACTCGGCGTACACCAGCCGGTGCGCGGCGCCGTCCGCCGGATAGCCGAGCAGCTCGCGCGCCCGTATCGCCCGCTCGATTCGCGCGCGGATCAGGTCCTGGTCCAGCGGCTCGTCGGCCTGCCAGGTGAAGATGCGCGCGCGGATCTGTGACCCGCTGCTCCAGGTGCCGCGCGCCAGCCACTCGCCGCTCGCGCTGGCGATATCCACCGCGTCGCCCCGACCGACGTGCCCCTGCGTCCGCAGCACTGCCCCCGAGAACACCCACGGGTGCCTCTGGGTGACCGGCCGCTCCTTGCCGGGGTGAAGGAAAACTGTTGCCATTGTTACCCGCCTCTACGGCATTACATAGCTTGATACTCTAGCACGCTGGCGGTACGCGGTCAAGGCTGGCGCGCGCCGTACAGTTTTTGGCAGTCTTTCACCTTGTCTGTACAGCCCCATTTTCGGTACAGTGGTAACGTGGTAGTACGTTCGCACGTCTCTTCAGCCGTGGAGGCTCTGCGGGAGGTATCACAATGGACGCCCTTTTGAACATGGCAGCTCTCTTATGGTTTTGCGTTCTGCCGCTCGCCCTGGTCGTCCTGCTCGTCGTTTGGCCTGTGCGCCGTAACCGGGCGTCCGCGCCATCCCCCGCAGCCCCTATGTCGCCGGACGAACTGCTTCGTCGTGACCTCGAGGGCGCTCTCCGGCTCCTCGAGCGCTGGATCGCGCAGGGTCGCCTCACTTCAGATCTCGCGGACTCGTTGCTCGCGCTCATTCGCGCCGACACCGCCTCCCTCAACGCGCCTGCCCGCGCCGCGCCTTTCACAGCACCTGCGCTCGCCCCGAGCGGCGCCGCCTCCGTTGCCCCCGTCGCGGCCCCCATCACTTCGAGCGCGGCCCCCGTTGCCCCTTCGGCACCCGCAGCGACCCCCGCCGCCGGCAGTGGAGGACCCAAGACTCACGACTCGCGGCTCAAGACTCGCTCCTGGTCTCTCCCCGACGCCCTGCTCGCCCTGCGCACCCGCCAGACGCTGCTGTTCCTCGGCGCGTTCCTGCTGGTGATCTCCTCGTTGATCTTGGTGGTGTTCAACTGGGCCAGCTTCCCGCCTATCCTCCAGTTCGCGCTGCTCGCGGGGGTTTGTGGCGGCCTATGGGCCGGTGGCGCCTGGGTCGCGCGGCGGCCCGGGCTCGAGCACGCGGGCGCGGGTCTGCGGTCCGTCAGCGCGGCCCTGGTGCCGGTGGTCGCCTTCTCGCTCTCCCGGCCCGGCCTGCTCGACCTCGGGGTGCGTGAAGGGTGGCTCCTGGCGTCTCTGCTGAGCCTGCCGGCCTACGCCCTCGCCGGCCGGCGCACCCGCCACCCGCTCTACGTCGTCGCTGCTTGTCTCGCCGGCGTCAGCGCGGCGCTCGCGGCTGGGAGCTACGGCCCGAGCACCTGGTTGCCCGCCGCTGCAATCCCCGCACTGGGCGTATCGCTGCTGCTCGCCGCAGCGCTGGACCGGCGCGGCGCGGCTGAGCTGTCCGGTGGCCCGCGCTGGCTGGCCCACGCCGGCTCCCTCGTCGCTGTTGCCGCTTCTCTGCTGGTGACTCTCCCCGCCGCCGGCTGGCCCCTCGCCGCATCCCTGGCGGGCGCCCCGGCCGTCGCCCTGCTCGGCGCCCTCGCCGACCGCGGCGCACGCTCGGAGCTTCGAACCTACACCGGCTGGGCCTCTGCCGGGCTACTCGCCGCCGCGCTCTGGGTTCTCTGGTCCGCCGCCGGCGGCCCCGTCTCCTGGGCGCCACTGCTGCTCGTTGCGCTCTTCGCGGCCTACCACGCCCTCGCGCTACGTGTACGCGGCCGCGCCGCCGAGCTCGCCGCGGGCCTTGCCGGCGTGGCGAACATCGGCGTCCCCGCCGCGCTCCTCAACGCCCTCTGGTTACGCGCCGAGGACGTTTCGGCCGGCTGGGAGCTTGCGCTGACCCTCTGGGCCGGTGCGGGCGTCTACCTCGGTCTGTCCCTGGCCCGCCGCGCTACCCCCGGTGCACGCGTCTGGGCTGCCGCGAGCCTCATTCCCGCCGCGCTCCTCGCTAGCCTCAGCGCTGCCGAGGTGCCCGCTGCCTGGTGGGGGACCGCGCTCTCTCTGACCGCGCTCGCCTACCTCGGCGCCGGTGTGGCCCTCGAGCCGCGCGCGCGGCCATTCGCCCTCCCCGCCTACGCCGGTGCGGGGGCGCTCGCGCTCATTGCCCTGCTGCTCGCGTCGCGCTTTCCCGACGAGGCGCGTTGGTCGCTGCCCGTCCTTATGGCTCTCGGCGTTGCTGTGCTCCTCGTGACCCACGGCGGCCGCCTGCTCTTGCTCGGCGACCGCGACCGCGTGCTGATCGCCGTGTGTGGGCTGGCGCTCACGGGCGCGCTGCTCCCCTGGTGGCTCTGGCTGGTCACGCCGGTGTCACTCGATACGGCTGAGCGCGGCTTCGCCCTTCTGGCGCTGGCGGCACTGTACTTCGCTGCCGCGCGCTGGTGGCCGGGGCGCGTGCGCCGCGCCTACGACCTGGCGCTGCAGGCGCTCGGGGCGCTCCTGGTTATGGGGGGCTGGGTCCTGACGTTCACCGGCGCGGGGGATCTGCCTGCGCTCGGCGCGCTCGCCGCCGCGGCCGTCTGGACGTGGCAGGCGCTCATCCGACGTGGCTCCTGGTGGGCCGCCTTCGCGCTCGGCGCGCTTCAGCTTGCGGCGGCCTTCGCGCTCGTGGAGCATGGCGAGCGGCTCGCCATGGGCGGCTGGGTCGCCCTGACCCTCGTCTTCGCCGCTGCCTACACGATCGCCTCCGTCCTGTTGCGGCGGGGCCCCGCGGCCTACTGGTCTGCGCCGCTGCTCTGGTGGGGCGTCTTCGCGGGCCTGTGTGCGCTGCCTGCCGCTGCGCTCGATCTTACCTACGCGCCCCTGATCACACCTCTGCACGTCGCTGCTGCTGCTGGCCTTGCCGCGCAGGCCGCACTCGTCGGGGTTGCCTGGCGCCTGCCTCTCACCGGCTATCTGGCCGCGCCGCTCGCCGGCCTGGCTGTTGTGCTGGCTGGGAGCCGGGGCTTCTTCACCCCCTGGCAGCCTGAGCCCGGCGATCTGGGCTTTGTGCTCTGCGGGCTGACTCTGGCGCTCGTGGCGCTCGGGCAGATCATCCGCCGCCGCGCTCCGGCCTACGCCGTCCCCTACGAGCTCGTCGGCTACGCGTTCCTCACGCTCGCGCCGATCCCGGCCAGCGAGACGGCCATGCACACGTCGCTCACCTGGGCCGGTGTAGGGCTGCTCTTCGCGCTGGCCGTGCGCCTCTACCATCTGCCGTGGGCCGCTGCGCCCGCCCTCGCCGCCGTCGATGTCGTTGTGCTGAGCGGATTTGCCTGGCTCAGCCCAGGCGGGCGACCCGAGGGCGCCGGGCCGATCCTGCTCGCGGCTGCTGCCCTCCAGGCCGCGCTCGGCCTCTGGGCCAGGTGGCGCTCGCGGTCGCTGGGTGTGTTGCTTCCCCCGCCCAACCCGTTCGCCGCGACAGCCGGCTCGCTGGTCCCTGCTCTCGCACCGCCGGCGTACCTGGTGGCGCTGTTCAGCGCGTCCGCCGCGCTCACGCTCGCATGGCCCGCCGATGATACCCGCGCGCTGGTGGCGCTGGGCCTCGCCGCGCTGCTTCTGGCCCTGGCCGTCGTCGAGCGCGCAGAGCCCCTCGGCTGGGTCGCGCTGCCGCCGCTGTCTCTCGGGCTCGCGTCGGTTCACGCCGCGCTGGGCGTGCCGGACTCCTGGAGCCTGGCCTGGGGCGTGCTGGAGACGCTGGCGGTCTACCTCGTGGGGTGGGGAGCTGAGCGCGCTGGCGGTGTGGTCCTTGCCCCCTGGCGGCGCCCGCTGTCGCTCGGGCCGCTGGGCGTCGCGCTCGTTGCGTGCGCCGGGCTGGGTGCCTTGGCCCCGGCTGCGGGCGAGATCCCCGCGCTGACCCTGGCTCTCGCCGCGCTGAGCCTGCTGCTGGCCACGCACGCGGCGCGCGCCCGTGAGGTGCTCTGGGTCTACGCCGCCGGCGCCGCGCTTGTGCTCGCGGCCATCGGCCAGCTGTACGACTGGGGCTTCCGCCGGCCGGAGTTCTTCGCTGCCCCGGCCGGGCTGTATCTGCTGGCCCTGGGCGACGGCCTGCGCCGCTTCCGCGGATGGGTTGCGCCCGCGCGCACCGTGGAGACCGGCGGCGTCGTGCTGCTGCTCGGCGTGCTCCTCGGGCAGTCGCTCCGTGCCGACGGCGTCGAGTCGCTTGGGTACGCCACCGCGCTCTGCGCCGCCTCGTTGGCGGTTCTCGGGTACGGCGTGCTGGCGCAGCTGCGCGTGCCGTTTCTCGGTGGCGCGTCCTTCTTCGTGGCCGGCGTACTCTGGCTAAGCGTCGACCCGCTCATGGCCGCGAATAAGTGGCTTCTGCTCGGCGCGCTCGGGTTGATCCTGGTGGGCACCTACGTGCTGCTCGAGCGCCGCCAGGACCAGCTCGTCCGTGCCGGGCGGGCGCTCGCGCAGCGCATCGGCGGGTGGGCGTAGAAGCTACACCGCCAGACGGAACCCGAGGAACTCGTTCCGCATCGTAGGGGCCATGCGGAAGCGGCAGGCGCAGCGGGCGTAGCCGTGCGGGTTGGCATAGCAGCCACCCCGCAGGATCCGCCGCCCTGCCGCCCCCGGGTCCTCCCGCCCGTCCGCTGCATCGTACGGATAGAGCGCATCCAGCGTCGCAGTCCACTCCCAGACGTTCCCGGCCATGTCCAGGCACCCCGTCGGGCTCGCCCCGCCGGGGTAGCCGCCCGCCGGGGTCGTGCTCAACAGGCCCGCCTCGCGCGTGTTCGCCAGCGACGCGTCCCACACCTCGCCCCATGGGAAGCGCCGCCCGTCCGTCCCGCGCGCCGCCCGCTCCCACTCCGCCTCGGTGGGCAGGCGAAAGACGAACGGCGAAAGGTCAGCGGCAGTTGCGCCGCCCCCTGCCTGGCCCGTCAGCCACGCGCAGAACGCCCGCGCCTCCTCCCAGCTCACGTCCGTCACGGGGTGGTCGAGCCGCTCGGCTGGAGGGCGCGGGCCCCGCCACGCCAGCGGAGGCTGCGCGCCCGTAGCGTCCACGAAAGCCGCGTACAGTGCGCTCGTCACCGGCGTCCGCGCGATGGCGTAGGCCTCGAGGTGCACCGCGTGCTGCGGCGCCTCCTCCCGGTACGACTCGCGCGTCCCGCCGTAGGCCTTGGCCAGAGCGCCCAGCTCGCGCTCCTGCGAGCCCATCAGAAAGCTCCCCGCCGGGATCTGCACGAACGCGGGCAGCAGGTCGGCGATTGACATATGTCCCTCATCACGCTCTCGTACAACGCCCACCATTGTACCGCGCTCGCCTGCGCCCCGTGGTATAGTGCGTGCAGCAGACCCCTCCTTCAAGCCACGCTGAGGTGCTGGGCGGTGAGCAGGCTACGCCCGTGGAGCGTGCTCTTCCATGTTCGGCGTTCAGCCAGTGCCACCACGGAGCGCACCATGACGGAAGTAACAGACACCTTCTCACTCGGCCTCACCTACTGGCCCCGCCGCGCCGCCTTCCGCATGTGGCAGGCGTACGACCGCGGCGCCGCCCACGAGGAGCTGGCCCACGTGGCTGCGCTCGGATGTGATACGGTGCGCCTCTGCCTGCTCTGGGAGGACTTCCAGCCCGCTGCCGAGCAGGTTGGCAGCGCCGCGATGCGCTACCTCGAGCACGCGCTCGACGCCGCGCACGCCGCCGGCCTCCGCGTCACCCTCGCGCTGTTCCCCGTGGCCGTAGGCGGTGCCCTGCACATCCCCTACTGGGTCAACGGGCCGGACGTCGCCGCCGCTGTCCGCCGCGCTGGCCGCGAGCGCGCCCTGGTCGTCGTGCGCCCCCCCGGCATCGTCCCGGTGCTCACCGGCTCCGGCTACCGCCCCGTCCAGTCCGGCGACCTCTTCAGCGAGACGACGGTCGTCCAGGCGCAGCGTTTCCTGCTGCGCGAGGTGCTCGGCTACTTCGGCGACCACCCCGCCGCCTGGGCGTGGCAGCTCGGCGAGGGGCTCGAGCGCGTCCACCGCCCCGCCTCGCGCGAGGTGGTCCGCGCCTGGCTCGGCGCCCTGGCCGACGAGGCCCGCCGCGTTCGCCCGGGGGTGCGCCTGCTCGGCGTGGCCTCCCTACGCGGCCTCGAGCTCCAGTCCGGTCCGCGCCCCGAGGACCTCGCCGCCGCCTGCGACCTGCTCGGCGTGGCCGCCGACCCCCAGGAGTTGCCCGCCGAAGGCCAGCGCCGCCACACCAGCTACGCCGCCTTTCTCCATGCGCTCGTCGCCGGCCTCGCTGAGCGCCGCGCCATCGTGACGGGGGTCGGGCTGCCGGCCGGGCTTCCCACTGGCCCCGGCTGGGTCGAGGACCAGAGCTACGGGCGCCGGCTGCGCGTGTTCGTGGCGGACGAGAGCGGGCAGGCGAGCTTTGTGGACACGGCCCTCGACCGGCTCTACCGCGACGGGGCCGCCGGCGCGTGGCTGGCCGCCTACGCTGACCACCCCGAGGAGACCTGGGGCCAGCCGCCGCTGGACCGCTCGCTGCGCCATCGGGTGCTCGGCCTGGTAGATGCCGCCGGCCGCGAGAAGCCCGCCGTCGAGGCGCTCCGATCCTTCGCCCGATCCCTGCGCCAGTCCGAGGGCAGGCAGCCGCACCCGCGCCCCGCCGCGGTGGACCCCGAGCGCTACTGGCGCGAGCCGCGTCGCCAGGCCCGCGAGCTGTGGCAGGAGTTCAACGCGGATCAGCTATAATGGCCCGCCGAAGGCACACCTGGAGGAAGCGCCCATGGCCGAGATTCACGTCTCGAAGCACCCGCTGGTGCTGCACAAGCTCACCCTGCTGCGCCGCACCGTCACCGAGCCCAAGAAGTTCCGCGAGCTCGTCCGCGAGCTGTCCCAGTTCCTGCTCTACGAGGCCACCCTCGACCTGCCGCTCGCGTCGCGTACCGTCGACACGCCGCTGGCGCCCTTCGCCGGTCACAAGATCGCCGAGCAGATCGGGCTGGTGCCGATCCTGCGCGCCGGCCTCGGTATGGTCGACCCGATCCTCGACCTCATCCCGAACGCCCACGTCTGGCACCTCGGCCTCTACCGCGATCACCACACCCTCGCGCCGGTCACGTACTACAACAAGCTCCCGCCTCAGGTGGACGTCGACCTGTGCCTCGTGCTCGACCCGATGCTCGCCACCGGCGGCTCGGCCAGCGCGGCCGTCACCATCCTCAAGGAGTGGGGCGCCAAGCGCATCAAGTTCCTCGGCCTGATCGCGGCCCCTGAAGGGGTCCAGGCACTTGCGGCCGACCACCCCGACGTCCCGATCCACCTCGCGTCCCTCGACGAGCGCCTCAACGACAAGGGGTACATCGTCCCCGGGCTCGGCGACGCGGGCGACCGGCAGTTCGGCACCGGGTAGGCCCGATGAGCCTGCCCATCGCCGCCGGCCTCTTCGCGACCTTCGCGCTCGCCTTCGCGGCCGCCTTGCTTGCCGTCCCACCGGTCATCCGCTTGGCGGAGCGGCGCGGCTGGGTGCAGCGCCCCGGCGGTCGCCGCACGCATGCCCGCGCCACGCCCCACGTCGGCGGGATCGCGCTCTACGCCGGGTTCGTCACTGCCGTCCTCGCGAGCCTGGCCCTCGAGCGGCTCGCGCCCGAGTTGCGCCGCTCCCCCTTCGAGACCCTGCGCGTCGGCCTGCTGCTCGGCGGCGCCACGCTGCTGTTCCTCGTGATGTGGCTCGACGACGTGCGCGAGCTCCACTGGCTACCCAAGTTCTGCGCCCAGTTCGCCGCCGGCCTCGTGGCCGTGGGGCCGTACCTCTGGGACCACGCCCGCTACCCCAACCCTCTTGGCGAGCTCACCGAGGCGCGCGGCATCCTGCTCACCGCCTTCAACCTGCCGCTCGCCGGCCAGGTGAGCCTCTGGGACGCCAGCCCCTGGCTCGCCATCCTCGCCACCGTCTTCTGGCTCGGCTGGATGTCCAACACCATCAACTTCTCCGATGGCCTGGACGGGCTCGCCGCCGGGATCTCGCTGATCGCCGCGCTCATGCTCGGCATCCACGCCCTGCGCCTCGGCCAGTACACCATCGCGCTCCTGCCGCTCGCCCTGGCCGGCGCCTGCCTCGCCTTCCTGCGCTACAACTTCCCGCCCGCGCGCATCTTCATGGGCGGCGGCGCCGAGCTGCTCGGCTACACCCTCGGCGTCTGCGCGATCATCGGCGGCGCCAAGCTCGCCACCGTGCTGCTGGTGCTCGGCGTCCCGATCCTCGACGTCGCCTGGCTGATCGTCTCGCGCGCCGCGTCCGGCCGCTCCCCCATGCGCGGCGGCCGTGACCATCTGCATCACCGCCTGATCGACGCCGGCCTCTCGCCGCGCCAGGTGGTGCTGTTCTACTACGCCCTCAGCGCCGGCTTCGGCCTGCTCGGCATCTCCGACGCCGACCAGGTCACGAAGCTGGTCGCCCTCCTCCTCCTGCTCCTCATCGGCGCCGGTGTGATCCTCTACGCTACCCGCCGCGCAGCTGCTGCCGCCCGTAGCCGCCCATAGCCGCAGCTGGCGGGGATGGCGGCCGGTGGGGCTTACCGCTCAGCACGCAGCTTCGGCGGGCCGCGCCGCACCCGCTCCCGCATCAGCTCGCTCATCGCTGGGTCCCACTGATCCTCCCAGCCCTGCCCGAAGCGCCACGGGCTCACGTCCTCGATCCACCACGTCACGCCCGCGTCCGCCAGCTCAGCCACCAGCGCGGCGTCCTGCGCCGGGTGCTCGCCGCTCGCGCCGCCGTGGACCGCGTCGAATGGGCCGGCGCCACGCCGCTCCTCGGCGATGAACGCCAGGATCGCCCGCCAGTCCTCCGGCGTGAGCGGCTGGTTGTCCGCGCGGCCCGGGCACACCCCGTCCCAGCGCGCGGCTCGGCGGAAGGGTGGCTTGCGTGGCCAGTAGCCGCCCACCCAGATCGGGATGCGCGGCCGCTGCAGCGGCGTGGGCCGGAAGATCATCTCCTCCAGTTGGTAGTGCTCGCCCTTGAAGCCGAACGGCTCGCCGCGCCACAGCCCTGTCAGCACCTCCAGCCCCTCGTCCAGCATGCGCGCCCGCACCTTGGCGTCGGTCTCCTCGCCGAAGAAGCCGTACTCCCACTTCACCGGGTCGCCGATGCCAACCCCCAGCACCATCCGCCCACCCGAGAGCCGATCCAGCGATACCGTCTCGCGCGCCAGCTTCCACGGCCTGCGCCGCGGCAGCGGCGTGAGCATCGTTCCGATGCGCACCCGCTCGGTCGCGAGCGCCACCGCCGCTAGACCCACCCACGGGTCCACCATCGGGTGCCAGCTCGGGTCGAACACAATATGGTCCCAGATGAAGAAGCCGTCCCACCCGGCCGCCTCAGCCTCACGCGCCAGCTCGGCCAGCGCCCGCGCGTCCGCGAAGTCGCCGAACGGGGGCATGTTGATGCCGTACTTCACGCCGCCTCCTTGCACCACAGCACTCTCGCAAGCCGCCATCGTACCGCCCGCGTGTGACATCTACCGTCACATACTCCGCCGTGACAGCCCCTTCATCGCGCGGGAGCGCTCGGGTAACGGTTCTTTCATCTCCTCAGGGGCCGTATCGCTCACGCCGCATCGCGGCAGCGCGTCAGGGTGCGGAGCGTTGCCGGTATAACGCTTCCAGACGCCCTAAAATCCCCTCTGAAATATCTGTTACCGCCCGCATCGGTCGCACTCCTGGCCGGTTTTGCTACTAGAACATCGGCGAAACATGCCCGCTTGAAAGGAGCGACGCGATGAAGCCCATCTCTCGCACTACCCACCTCAGCGCCCGCGCCTGGCTGCTTGTGGCGATCGCGCTCCTGCTCACGCTGCTGCCCGGCGCTCAGAACGCCCTGGCCTCGCACAGCGCCGTGAACCTGAACTTCAACACGCCCGTCGGCGGGATCGCCGGCACCGGCTTCACCACTATCCTGGCCGGCACCAACGCGCCCAGCACTGACCGCCTCACCCTCGCCGGTGGCGCGCTCGTGGTGCAGCCCACCACCGGCGATATTGCCGCCGGCACCGCGCAGGATAACGCGCTGGCGATCTCCTACGACAGCCACGGCTCGTACACCATCGCCACCCGCCTGCTCGCGCCGATCCCCTTCGACCGCGCCTATCAGTCCGGCGGCATTTTCGTCGGCCAGAGCAACCGCGGCTTCATCCGCCTGACCGCCGGCAAAGGCAGCCGACGCTCCACCGCCGAGCGCCTCCAGATCGACGTTAACGACAACGGCAAGATCCGCTCGTCCACCCTCACGCTCCCGGCCGGCACCTTCCGCAGCATCGACGGCTGGCTCGACCTGTTCCTGACGGTGAACCACACCACCGGCCGCGTCACCGCCCTCTACCGCATCGATAGTAACAGCCCGGCCGACGTCCGGCTCGCGGCCTCCCGCGCCCTGCCCCGCTGGATGCGCATCCAGGGTGCCCAGACCGAGGTCCCGGCCCTCGCAGGCATCGTCACCACCAGCCGCAGCGCGCCCACGCCCCAGATCGACGTCAAGTTCGACTCGTTCGGTCTGATCGAGAGCCCGGTCGAGGCTACTTTCTCCGGCTCGAAGACGGTCGACCGCGATGGCTTCAGCGGGCCCAAGGTCAACCCCGGCGACACGCTGACCTACACAATCAACGTGTCCAACAGCGGCGCCGCCGCCACCTTCCGCGTGGTTGACCCAATGCCGGCCGACACCACCTACGTCGTCGGCTCCGCCAGCGGCGGCGCCACCTTCGAGGCCGCCAGCAACAGTGTGATCTGGCAGAGCCCGCTCGGCACCGGCCAGTCGGCCAGCTTCACCTTCCAGGTGAAGATCAACCAGGCGCCGCTCCAGTCCGCTACGATCGTCAACCAGGCCACCCTCGCCAACCTGACCACCGGCGGCCTGCCCACGATCCTCAGCGCCCAGACGATCGTCGACAACGCGCCCGACCTCGCCGGCTCGGATTACACCGCCGCGCCCACCAACGTCGGCCCAGGCGATACCCTGACCTTCACGCTCAATGTCCGAAACGATGGCACGGTGGCCGCGAACGGCGCCCGCGCGTCGCTCAGCATCCCCGCCGGCACCACGTACATCGCCGGCTCAGCCTCGGCGCCCTCCGGCAGCTTCACGATCAACTCATTCGTCAACCAGATCCAGTGGACCGCCGCCGCCCCGATCGCGCCCGATACCGTCGTGCCCGTCAGCTTCCAGGTGCAGGTCGGCAGCGGCTTCGCCAACGGCGCCGCAATCGAGAGCCAGGCCACCGTCCAGGCCACCGGCACGCTGCCGAACATCGAGACCGCCCAGGCCACCGTCAGCGTCTCAACCGTGCTCGCCGGCAGCAAGTCGGTCGACAAGACCGAGGCCAACGCGGGAGATGCCCTGACCTACACGCTCAGCGTCGAGAACACCGGCAACACGCCCGCCACGTTCCAGCTCGCCGACCCCATCCCGGCCGACACGACCTACGTGGCCGACTCGGTCACCTCGCCGGCCACGTACGATAGCGCGGCGAAGACCATCCGCTGGCAGGCGACGCTGGAGCCCGGCGCGACCGCCTCGGTCTCGTTCCAGGTCACGATCAACCTGCCGCCGCTCACATCTGCCACGGTGCGCAACGAGGCCACGCTGGTGAACGTCAGCGCCGGCGGCATACCCACGCTGCTCAGCGCCACTACCACCGTACGCGGCACGCCTAGCCTCGAGCAATCCACCTACACCGTTAACCCGCTCGTCGTGGCGCCGGACGACCGCATGACCTTCTCGCTTAACCTGCTGAACAGCGGCACCGTCGCCGTCTCATCCGCCACCGTGGAGCTCACCGTGCCCGCTGGCTCGACGCTGGTCGTCGGCTCGGCCACCGCCAGCAGTGGTTCGGTCAGCTTCAACGCCGCCACGGGCCGCCTTGTCTGGACCTCGGGCGGGCCGCTGCCCGTCGGCGCCGTGGTGCAGGTCATGTTCCAGGCCCAGGTGGAGAGCGGGCTGGCCACCGGTGCCAGGCTCACCAGCACGGCCGCTATCCGGGCCACTGGTGCCGCCGAGGTAGTGCGGACGGCGTCGGCCTCCTTCGGCACCGCCACGGCCGAGCCTGACCCGACGAAGACAATCTTCCTGCCGGTTACGTTCGGCCGGTAGCTGAAGAGCAGCGAGGGGCGGGCGACACTGTCGCTTGCCCCTCGCTGCTGGTTTGCTCTCAGCCCTCGGCGTCTGCTAGCTCAGCTCGCTCACCCGCCCTACCACAAACTTCAGGTAGCGCCCCTCAGGAAACCCGGCCGGCACCGGGTGATCCAGCGGCTGGCCCGCCTCGTGGATGATCTGTATTCGCCGCTCCGCCAGCGCCGCTCCTGCCGCCACCGTCTCCTTGAACGTCTCCGGCCCCACCTGGCTCGTGCAGCTCGCCGTGGCGAGCAGGCCGCCCGGGACCACGCAGCGCATCCCGAGCGCGTTCAGCTTCGCGTATGCCCGCGTGGCCGCGTAGCGGCTCTGCTTGCTCTTCGCGAAGCTCGGCGGATCGAGGATCACAATATCGAAGGTGCGCCCCTCGTCGGCGTAGCGCGCCAGCATGTCGAAGCAGTCCTCGGTCACGAAGCTGTGGCGCCGCCCGTCCAGCCTGCTGAGCCGGATGTTCGCCGCTGCCGCCTCCGCAAGCCCCTTGCCGATGTCGGCGCTCACGACCTCGCGCGCGCCGCCGCTCAGCGCGTACATCGAGAACGCCCCCGTGTAGGCGAAGCAGTTCAGCACCGATCGGTCGGCGCTGATGCCCTCGATGTGGCGGCGGTTCTCGCGCTGGTCCAGGAACAGCCCCGTCTTCTGCCCGCCGTGCAGGTCGGCTAGAAAGCGCAGCCCGTGCTCCACCACGACGAGGTCGCGCGGCGGCGCCTCGCCCCACAGCACAGATAGCCGCTCGCCCGTGACCAACGACCGCGCCTCCTCGTCGGCGCCCGCGGTCGGTTGTCGGTCGTCGGCCGTCGGGTCCTCCTCGCGGCCCCGTCGCTGCCGCATCACCACCCCGCGCAGCCCCGGGTCACACGCGCGTAGCCCGTCTACCACGTCCGGCAGCAGCGCCTCGAGGCTCCCAGCGTAGATCTGGAGCGCCGCGTAGTCCCCGTAGCGGTCCACCGTGATCCCCGGCAGCCCGTCGCCCTCGCCGAACAGCCAGCGGTAGGCTGTGCACCCCGCCTCGCGCAGCGGCGCGCGCAGATCCCACGCGGCCTGCACCCGCGCTCGCACCAGCGCAGAGTCCGGCGCGCTCCGCTCCGAGAACACCCGCACCGCTATCGGCCCTTCAGTGTCCCACAGCCCGTAGCCGCTCCACCCGCCGCAGCGCAGCCGCACCCACGCCCCCTGACGCCCACGGATGTGTGACGGCACGTGGTTGCGGTACACCCAGGGGTGCCCCTGCGCCAGCCGCTCCCGTAGCTCGCCCGGGAGCTGGATCTCCGGTAGTCTCGCCATAGTAACCTCGTATACTTAGCTGAGCACCCTCCTGCTCGCCTCGCGCAGCCCCGCCTCGCAACAGTGGCGGCATTATGACATACTGCGACGAGAGGGCTGGGGAGACTCAAGCGTCTGTTCACGTACGAATACATAGAGTGTCTTTTGTTTCATTGACGCGCTGGCCCGTGTCCTGCTACGATACAAGCGAGACCCGGCGCTACCGGCGTGGGTGTAACTTTCCAGCGGCCTCGAGCGTAGCATCTTGTAGGGATCAGACGGTATCATCCCGTAGATGTGTGCGTCGTCCGACTGTTGCCCGGTACGGCGCGACGTGGAGCGTGGCCTATGATGGACGTGACCAGCCTCTTAGGGCTCATTTTTTGCCTCGTGGTGGTGCTCGCCCTGGTGGGCGCCGTTGGTGTGATCACGCTGATCAAAGCGGGTGTCATTGTGCGCCACGCCACCAAGCCGACCGAGCGGGACTACGGCAGCTACAGCCTGAGCCAGGGGCGTGAGGTGCGGCCCGAGTCGGAGCGGCAAGAGGAGCGGGTGTGACGCGGCATGGTGCAGCCGAGATACGAGGAATGCGTAGCGCTGTGAGCGAGGCGATGATCATTGGCGTCAGCATCGGCGCTGTTGTGCTGGTGGTTCGTGCGGTGTTCGGCGACGAGCCCCTGCACGTCCAGCTGCTTGCGGTGCTGTTCGCCAGCCTGGTGCTCGGTGGGTTCCAGCTGGCCCTTGGCCGAAGGCACCCGCGTGCTCGCCGCCTGGCCTCTACCGCGCCGCCCCCTTCGCCTGCGCCGGTGGCGGTGCGGCATACCTCGCGTACCCTCGATGACCGCAGCCACGTCTGGACTGGTCTCGCTGCTCCACCCGCCCCACCTGTCGGCGAGGTCGAGCAGCACCCCGATTCGCAGGAGCGAGTCAGCACCAATCGAGGAGGAGGTGCCAACTGAGCTCCTGGTGTCGCGGAAAATATTCTTTCCAGCTGCATGAACCTGCTATGATTGCTATATCGTGGTATAATACACGATAGTGGAAGTAAACCTGGAAAGGGACGCACGGGTGAGTGCAGCGGAAGAGCTCGAGCAGATCGCCACCGAGGTGCGCGGTTGTCGAGCGTGTAAGCTGTTTCAGACCGCCACTAAGGGGGTTCCCGGCGAAGGCCCGGCCGACGCCAAGATCATGTTCATCGGCGAGGCGCCGGGCTTCAACGAGGACCGCCAAGGCCGCCCGTTTGTCGGTGCTGCTGGCCAGTTTCTTGAAGAGCTGCTCGCACTCGCGGGGCTGCGCCGCCAGGATGTCTTCATCGCCAACGTGGTGAAGCACCGGCCGCCGAACAATCGGGACCCTGAGCCGGATGAGATCGCCGCCTGTGCGCCCTACCTCGAGCGACAGATCGCTGCTATCGACCCGCGCGTGATTGTGACGCTGGGCCGGTTCTCGATGGGCCGCTACTTCCCGGGCGAGAAGATCTCGCGTATCCACGGCCAGCCGCGCTGGGTCGGCGGCCGAATGATTGTCCCCATGCTCCACCCCGCGGCCGCCCTGCATCAGCCGCAGAACCGTCCGCTGATTGAGGCAGACTTCCGCCGCCTGCCGGAGTTCCTCGCAGATGCGGAGCAGCGCGTGGCGCAGCAGCGCCCCGCGAGCTCCTCACCCGCAGAGCAGCTGGGCGAGTCGGACGGGCCAGATATGGAACAGCTGTCGCTTTTCTAACAATGAAGACGTATCGACTTACCTCTGCCGGCCGTCGGACGGCCATCATCCTGCTGATCGGCGCGCTCATCATCTGGGCCTTCGCCCTGTGGACGTTTCGCAGCACGCTCGGCATCAGCTACAACCCGCTCGAGCTGTGGGGCTCTCTTCGCGCCAGCGTGGAGCAGGGTCTCAGCGTCGGACAGATCGTGCCGGCGCTGCTTATGCTCGTTCTCATCGTCGCCACGCCGCTCGTCATCTGGAACATCCTCGAGGAGTGGGATGCGTCCTACACTCCCGCCGAGGACGGTCTGCGATTCAGCTCGCTTGGGGTTCGCGTCACCTACCCGTGGGTTGGCGTCTCGGGCCTCCGACGCGTAGACGAGGACTCCGACGAGCCGGCTGACGAGCTGCTGCTCGCCGAGGACTATACCCGCCACATCTCCAGCCCGCTGCTCCGGTTCCTCCACCGTCAGGCGTACGGCCGCACCAAGCTGCCGATCTACGCCGGGGTGCAGGACCGGGACGAGCTGCTAGCCGACATTCGCCGCCGCGCCGGCCTCCACGAGGAGCTCCCGGCCAACACGCCTACAGCCACTAGCGCGAAGGGCCAGGCATCCTGAGGTCGTAGAGCCGCCCGACGTGGCGGCTCGCTATACACAACAATCTATGGCGCAGCCAACGCGCCAGTTGCAGAAAGGAGCGAAGTACGAGCCTGACGTCATTCTGACCGGCTGCCTACTTCACAAGGGACCTATGGCTAAAAACAAATTGCGCGTAATCCCCCTCGGCGGGGCCGGCGAGGTTGGGCGCAACATGTGGGTGCTCGAGCACGGCGACGAGATCGTGCTGCTCGACTGCGGCGTGATGTTCCCCGAGGCAGATATGCTCGGGGTCGACCTTGTGCTGCCGGATATCACCTACCTGCGCGACCAGAAGGAGAAGGTCAAGGCTATTCTCCTGACCCACGGCCACGAAGACCACGTCGGCGCGCTGCCGTACATCCTGCCCGAGCTCGACTTCCCGCCTGTCTACGGCACCCCGCTCGCGCTCGGCATCGTCACCGGCAAGCTCAAGGAGCACCGCATCCTGGACAAGACCACTCTGGTCCGCATCCAGGCCGGGCAGAACTTCACCGTCGGCTCGTTCGGCGTCGAGCCGTTCCACGTCGCCCACTCCATCCCGGATACCGTCGGCTTCGGCATCGCGACTCCGTCGGGGCTCGCGGTGTACCTGACGGACTGGAAGTTCGACCACACCCCGGTCGACGGCCGGCCGACCGACACCGCCAAGCTCGCTGAGCTCGGCCAGCGCAACCCGGTGGTGCTGATCACCGACTGTGTGCGCGTGGAGTCCCGCGGCTACACCCCGAGCGAGCAGGTGGTGGGCGAGGCCTTCGACAACATTTTCGCCGTGGCCCCCGGCCGCATCATCGTCGCCACGTTCGCGTCGAACATCTCGCGCGTGCAGCAGGTGATCGACTCGGCCGAGGCCTACGGGCGCAAGGTGCTGCTCGCGGGCCGCAGCATGGAGAACAACAGCCGCATCTCGCTGGACCTCGGCTACCTGCGCGCCGAGCCCGGCACGCTCGTCCGCCCGCATGAGGCAAACGCTCTGCCGGACGACCAGGTGGCTGTGGTGTGCACCGGCAGCCAGGGTGAGCCTATGGCCGCGCTGGCGCGCATGGCCAACCGCGACTACCCCAACGTCAAGATCAAGCCGGGCGACACGGTGGTGGTCTCGGCCACGCCCATCCCCGGCAACGAGGTCTCGGTCAACCGGGTGATCAATAACCTGTTCCGGCTCGGCGCCGAGGTGATCTACGGCGGCAGCCAGGGCGGGTACAACGTCCACGTCTCAGGTCACGCGGCTCAGGAAGAGCTCAAGATGGTGCTTGCCCTGCTGCGCCCCGAGTTTGTGATCCCCTTCCACGGCGACTATCGCCACATGATGCTGTACCGCAAGCTCGCGGTGGGCATGGGCAACATTATGCCCGCCGAGAACGTGCTCCTCCCCGAGAACGGCTCGGTGATGGAGTTCAGCCGGAACTTCGGCAAGATCACGGGCAAGGCGCCGGCCGGCTATGTCTACGTGGACGGCACCACTGTGGGTGACGTGGGCAACGTCGTGGTCCGCGACCGGCAGATGCTGTCGAAGGACGGCATCTTGATGGTGGTGGTCAGTATCGACCGCAACAGCGGCGAGCTCGTGGCAGGGCCGGACGTTGTCTCGCGCGGCTTCGTGTACATGCGCCAGTCTGACGATCTGATCGATGCCACGAAGAACGTGGTGCGTGACGCGCTGACGAGCAAGAACGGCGCGAGCCATACGGAGACCGACAGCAACTTCGTGAACCGCAAGATCAAGGATGTGGTGAGCGAGTTCCTGTACGGCCAGACGAAGCGCCGGCCGATGGTGCTGCCGGTGGTGATGGAGGTCTAGCCCATACGGGCCAGCTCAACGTGCAAAGTGCAACATAAGGAGGCTTTGGCTTCCCAAGTTGCACTTTGCATTTTGCATTTCTAGCTTTGGTGCGGCTGAAGCGGGGCAGGCGCAGTGGGCGGCGGCTCGGCGGCCTCGTCGCGCAGACGGGCGAAGAGCATCTCGCGCAGGCGGTAGAGGCGCTCCTGGTAGGCCGGGTTGCGGATCGGGTCGGTCCACATGATCAGTGCGTCCTCGCCGTTATCGGTGTAGTAGCGCGGGCGCGTGCCGGCCGGCCGGAAGCCGTACTTCAAGTAGAGCTGCTGGGCTACGAGGTTGCTGACGCGCACCTCGAGCGTCAGCACATCGGCGTTGAGGTTGATCGCCTGATCGATGAGGCCGTTCAGCAGCAGCTCGCCCACGCCCCGGCCGCGGGCCGCAGGGGAGACGGCGATGGTCGTGATGTGCCCCTCGTCCACGCTCAGCCAGACGCCGCCGTAGCCGACGATGGGATACGGGCTCTGGCGGGGCTGCGGGCCGCGGAAGAGGCCGGGGAAAAGGGTTCCCAGGAGGCTGCGGCGGCCCTCGGAGCGCTCGCCGCGCGGCGGGGGGAGTGTGGGCGAGGCGCGCGCCACGATGTAGCGGCTGGTGGCGTGGTTCCGTAGCTCGTGACGGTAGGTGTTGGCCGACCAGGGCGTACTGAAGCTCTGCCGCTCGATCGCCTGAACCGCCTCGATGTCGGCCTCGGTCATCCGCTCGACGAAGTAGTACACCGTACCACCTTTGAGGGGCTAGACAAGAGGGGCTAGGGGCTAGGATCGACTGCTGTCGCTAGCCCGAGCCCCTCGACCTAACCCTTCCTGCTACTTCTTCGGCTCCAGCGCCCGCGCGCTGCCGGTGTTGTTCGGGTCAAGAACGATCTGCGCCTGGTACGCGCCGTCCTTGCCGAACCCACCTCCTGCGCTCAGCTGGCCCGTGACCTCGACCTTGCCCCAGACGTAGCCGTTGTTCGGGCCGACGTTCAGATCAGCCGAGACTGGCGGCGGGAAGCCCTCGAGCCACAGCATCTGGCCTACCGGCTGAGGGCTGCTGCCGTCCTCCTCGGTGGAGATGCCCTCGGCTAGCACCGCAATCGGGCCATTCCAGAAGTAGTACCCCTGCGTGGTGACCGGCTGCCCGTTGAACTTCGCCGGGTCGCGCGTAAGCTCGAAGAGACTGATCTTGCCCTCGCCGAGAGCTTCGTCCTGGATGCGCACCTCGGTGCGGCGCACCCGCTCGATCGGCTCGGCAGCGGTGACAGTGATGCGATGCTTGAACGCTCCGTCCGCGCCGTAGCTGCCGCCTGACTCGAAGCGGCCGTTGACGCGCACGAAGCCGTAGACAGCGTCGCCGGGGCGGTGGAGGTTGGCCGTGACATCCTGCGGGAAGCCCTCGAGCCAGATCTGATCGCCGAGTGCCTGGGCGTCGAGGCCGTTGTCCAGGGTGCTCACGCCCAAGGCCAGCACAGTGGCGCCGCCACGCTCCAGGAACGCGCCGGAGACGGTGACGTCCTTGCCATTGAACTCATTTGCTTTGGAGAGCAGATCGGGAACATAGAGGGCGGAGGAGGAGCCGCCGCACGCCGCGAGCGCCAGCGTACTCAGCAGCAGCACGGCGCCAAAAAACACTCGTCTAAGCCGGTGTGTCATCGTACCCCTCGGTGAGGTCTATTTTCAGAACGTTATCGCATTATAGAAGTGCGCGCACAAGTTGTCAAAGACGCTTGTGCCTGTAATTGAGCTGTCATTTGGGGGGGCTGCCGACGCATTGACCCTCAGAAGAGCTCCCCCTTATAATGGCTGTAGTAGTTATGCGGAGGAGCCTATGAGCGCGCTGTTTGTTGCCCTGGGGATTATGGTGCTGGCGCTTCTGGCACTTCTGCTGTGGTTTGTGCCGCATCTGCTGCACCAGCAGGCGGCGCGGGTCGCAAGCGAGACGGGGCAGCTGCGCGAGATGCTGCTCGACTTGTTGAACGAGCAGGAGTCGGTGGCAATTCGGCAGGCACAGCTTGGCTCCTCGCTTGTGCAGCTACAGGGCCGGATCGAGGCGCTTGCACAGATCGGGAGCGCGGTACAGCCGGCGCAGCTCACAGCTGAGTCTGCGGGCAGTATCCAGCAGCTCGAGTCGCGGCTCGGTGATCTGCAGAGCCAGATCCAGGTGTGGGCCGAGGCTCGGCAGCGCGGTGTGCAGCAGCGCGCGATGCAGGATAACGAGGCCTGGGCGAATCTGATGGGGCTTCTGGCGGTCATCCAGGAGCGCGTGGGCTTGCTCTCCAAGGACCGCGCGACGGCGATGGCGGCGGTGCAGGCCACCCAACTGCTACAGGAGCTCGAGCGCGAGATGCAGAACCTGCGAAGCATCTCGGACGACATCGCCACGCTCCAACAGCGCCTGCGGCGCTCGTTCACCGAGCGTGACGCGCTGGTACCGGCGCCGCGCCCGCGGGTTTCTAGCAGCGCAGAGGCGCCTGGTCACAGCCAATCGTACCTTCCGCGCCCGTAAGACAATCTATGGCTGCGGGCCGAGATCTCTCATCCATCGTGTATCATGCCGCGCACAGCCAGCGCCCCGTACGCGTGGCTGTGCGCGACACACAGTGCAGGCCACGTAGCTATGAGTGTCATTGTAATTGACCGACAGATTGTCCACTACGAGGTTCTGGGCCGCGGCCGCCCGGTGCTGTTTCTGCATGGCTGGATGGGGAGCTGGCGCTACTGGTTTCCCACGATGGAGCGGGTGGCGGGCACCTTCCGCACCTACTCTTTCGACTTCTGGGGCTTCGGTGAGTCGCGCCGCCAGCGCACCCCGGAGAGCATTCAGAACTACTCCAACCAGGTCATCCGCTTCCTCGACGAGCTCGGAATCGATCAGGTGCAGCTTGTAGGGCACTCCATGGGCGGCATGGTCGCACTGAAGACGGCCATCGCGCACCCGGAGCGCATCTCGCGCGTTGCTGCCGTGGGCGCCCCGATCGTCGGCGACTCTCTCTCGTGGCTGCTCAAGCTCACCGACCGGCCGGTGCTTGCCGACCTGTTCGCGCGCACCCGCTGGTTGCGCCGCTTTGCGTTCCGCCACTTCCTCGGTGAGACGAACGACCCCGCCGTGAACGAGATCCTGGACGACAGCGTGAAGTCCAGCAGCACGACCCTCCAGCGCGCGGTGGGCTCGATGTGGCGGACGGATCTGCGGCCAGAGCTTGCGCGCCTCACGGTGCCGACACTGATCGTCCACGGGGGCCGTGACGAGATCGTGAACCCGAACCAGGCCGACCTGTTCGACAACGTGCCGGTCGCCGAAGTGGTTGTGATGCCCGAGAGCAAGCACTTCCCCTTCCTGGACGAGGCCGAT
Source organism: Chloroflexota bacterium (assembly GCA_039805565.1). Taxonomy (GTDB): domain Bacteria; phylum Chloroflexota; class Chloroflexia; order Chloroflexales; family Roseiflexaceae; genus CALJIC01. The sequence continues at coordinate 53,961 of JBDLTZ010000102.1, forward strand.
CTATTCAACCAGGTGCTGCTGCGGTTCCTGATGCAGGATATGCCGCGCACGATGCCGCGGGTGCGCACGCGCCAGCCGAGCGCGCTCGGGTAGCGCGTCCCAGAGGCAGAGACCCTTCGGCGCCCCCTCCTTCTGGAGGGGGCGCGTTGTTTTCCAGGAGCGTGTCTCGAAGCTCTTGACTCGGGTGGCACCCCGTGCTATACTGGTCTCATAACGCATTGCGTTATGATGCAACACACAGAGCGGTGCGCCTGCCGCGCCGCGGTAGTACAGAGCATAGAGGAGGCACAGCATGGTCGAGGATTCTGAGACCAAGACCCGCAAAGCCCATGTCGCCGTTGACAAGACGGCCGTCAAGGCGCACCAGATCGTGGACAAAAGCGCCACACTGGCCGAGGAGGTCGAGGTCAAGATCCAGGAGGCAGAGGGGAGCGCACAGGTGGCCAACACCTGGTTCGTGGAGAACATGAAGCGTCTGCTGACGGCTGGCCTCGGCGCGTTCGCGCTGACCTACGACGAGGTCGAGAAGTTCGTTCACAAGCTCGTGGAGCGCGGCGAGCTGGCGCAGAAGGACGCCGAGAAGCTGCTGAGCGACGTGCGCGGCCGTATCCACACGCCGCAGATGCCACAGATGCCGCAGGTCGAGAAGGCCGGAGCGCGGATGGAGCAGGGCGTGGAGGAGTTCCTCAACCGGCTGAACATCCCCTCCAAGCGTGACATCGACGAGCTGAGCGCCAAGATCGCCCAGCTTTCGGCCCGCGTCGAGGAGCTGCGCAAGACACAGCAGTAGCCCACGTCGGATGAAGGACCAAGGACCAAGGCCATGCGACCACCGCATCAGCCGGCCCTTGGTCCTTTGTCGTTGGTCCTTCGCTTTTGGGGGTGGGACTCATTCTCTTGCGGGGTGGGCCGGGTGGGTGTAGGATGGCGTATCGCACAGGAGGAGCGCGTATGGCACCCGATGCGCCGACCCCACCCCCGCCCGATGGGCTCGACATTCTGGCGGACATGGCCGCCTGGCGTGCGGCCCACCCGACTGCCACGCTGGCCGA
>JBDLTZ010000103.1:0-7231 GCA_039805565.1 Chloroflexota bacterium
CGCAGCGCTTGCACGATCGAATCCCCTGGCCGTCCCCACGCCCGTGGGGGTGAACCGACGCGCTTTGCGATGTTGCATTGCTTACAGCAGCCGTCCCCACGCCCGTGGGGGTGAACCGCGATCGAGGGCCTCACGCTGGGCGTCGAGGGCGCCGTCCCCACGCCCGTGGGGGTGAACCGCGTAGAGTCCAGCGCCTGTACTGCCGGTCTGCGCCGTCCCCAAGCCCGTGGGGGTGAACCGATCGGTGGGATTCCACTCAACACCTCCGCCACGCCGTCCCCACGCCCGTGGGGGTGAACCGTGGCGCCCGTTGACCTTGGACTCGGTCATCGTGCCGTCCCCACGCCCGCGGGGGGTGAGTCACGAGCGTGACCGACGAGCAGGACGCCGACGTGCCGTCCCCACGCCCGCGGGGGGTGAACCAGAGTCGACTGCGCAATTCGAGACTCGCGTGAAGCCGTCCCCACGCCCGTGGGGGTGAACCGCAGGCAGTGAGCACATACATCACCATGCTGCGCCGTCACCCACATGCATGGGTTTGAACCGATCCAAGCCGTAATACTTTGGTTAATTTCGCGTGATATTCTCACCCCATCGCACCGGCTGAGGCTAGTGCGGTGCAGGCGGGGCTGGACCACTTGGCTGCTCCGAGGTCGCTTTCCTGACCACACGCGCGGGCATGTGGGGCATCACCGGCACCATCGCCCACGACCTCACCGCCGGATTGCACATTCGTATCGCGGGGCCACCCGCATCATACCAACCGACAGCCTACCCGCCCCTGGCGGCGGCTGCACTCGGGCGCGATGAGCGCCTGATCTGAGCCACTCGGCGCTCCACGCGCTGCTGATCTCCCCCCACCTCGGCGTCAAGACGCCCCTCAGAGATTGCCTGCTGCAATCGCCCCTCCGGGCACCTCGCACGCTCTCCACGTCGAGCAACGCTTGGAGTGTGCCCACCGTTCAGCCCTCACCGGGCCGAGCGGTTTTTCGCGTTGGCGTTTGTCGCCACCCTCTCGCTCTCTGCCGACCGCTGGCTGTATGCCCCGGTCGTGCCAGGGGAGAGGAGGCATGGTGCCGACGTTCTACCTCGCCATTGGGGGGCGTGCCTCGCGCGCCGACCTCAACGTGGCTCTCGCGGTGGGACAACGGCACTTTCTGGTGCCGGCTGGCTCGCTTATGGCCGAGCTCTTGCGCCACGTCGAGGACGTGCGCGTTGTGCTCGACTCCGGCGCGTGGCCCATCGACAACCCCGAGCGGCTGACCCTTGATGAGTACGTCCACGCGATCCTCCGCTGGCGACAGCCGGACGGATCGTGGGGAAACCTCGATTGGGCCGCGGCCTACGACCACATCCTTGATGCCGGCCAGTCACAGCGCGACTATCACGAGCTGCTGCGGCTGCTGGCTGACGCCGACGCCGAGGACGCCCCGGTTGTGCCGGTGGCGCACTACCCCGGCAACGCGATCAGCACAATTCTTGACGACCTTGATCTCGGGCACGCGGGCACCCGCGCCGATGTAGTGGGCTGGGACGGCGACACCTTCGCCCGCCCCTGCTACGGCATCGGCGGCATGGTGCCGGTCCTCAGCCCGACGCGGCCCCGCGCCGTGTTCGATGCCTGCGACGAGTGGTACACCGACCTGCTCGAAGAGCTGGACCGGGCCACCCAGGACCACAGCGATGAGGAGGCTTATGAGCCGTATCCGATCAACTCGGAGCTGCTGAAGCTCCACCTGTTCGGCATCGGGCGCCCGGCCTTCGTGCTGCGGTCGCCGCTCGTGATGTCGTTCGACAGCAGCGGCCCGATGCTGCAAGCCAAGCATGGCTGGCAGAAGATCGCGCCGCGCTACGATGAGCGTTTCGGCCTCACCGCCGAGAAGCTCCAAATCAGCCGCTCCGCCCGGGTCGCGTACTGGATTCTCCAGTACCGCGCCGGTGTGGGGCTGCCCTGGCTGCCCGTCGCGGACGAGACGCACATCCCCGACGACCCCGAGAGGCCGTCCACTATCCAGCTTGATCTCTGGGCTGCCTAGCCCTTCTGTAATCGCCACTCTACCGGGACGCAGCACGTCTGCCCCGGTGGGGGCGTGCTGCGTTCCAAGGAGCAACTCCACATGAAGCACTCCTACGAACGTGAGCGCGCCCAGCTTCGCGTGGGTGACGAGCTTGCCCGCCGTGGCTGGCAACGGATCGGCTACAGCGCCGGCGAGTCCGACGCCGCGACCGACTACTACCGCGCCGCCTCCTGGCGCGGCGTGGCAGTCCACCCCGACTATCCGCGGGTGGTGGTCTGCGTGGCCGTCCCCGACTACGTTGCCCGCAGGAGCGGGACCGACGAGACGCGGGAGGTGATGGAGAAGGGCGATCCCTGTCTGGCCTGCGCCGGCAGCGGCGTGGCTGCAGACGCCCTCACCTACGAGCAGGCCCGCGCCACCCCGCGCGAGGCCCACCACAACCGGGCCGACCGGGACCGGGGCTTCCAGATGGCAACGCCCTTCGGCTCCATCCCGGTCCTGAAGATGTACTACTTCGAGAACGGCCGCGCCAAGTGTCTCACCTGCATGGGGCGCTGCTACGAGCTGCGCGCCCGACAGGAGGTCGTGTTTACCTGGCCGACGTTCCACGCGACCCCCAAAGGCGCGTTCTGGCACGTCGAGAACACGGTGCACGGTGATATCGTTGATCGAGGCACTGGTATGAGCCGGTGCTGGAGCGGCGATGACGCCGGCAACCTGGCGCTGAAGGAGGTCGTGGACGACATCGAGCGCAGCGCGCGGCGCGGTGCCGGGTTGCCTCCGCTCTCAGCACGCACGACTGGCGACACGCCAGAAGTGGCGAGCGCTGCTGATAGCACCACCACCACCGCCAGCCGCGACGGGCTCACCGTCACGGTAGAGCACACGACCCGCGAGGACAGCGACGGAAGCATCTGGACCTGGGTGGACATCACGCCCAGGATCGACACCGGGGCGTACAAGGCGTTCGCGGCCCGCTTCGGCGCAAGCTGGAGCAAGCGGCGGCGCAAGGTCTACATCCCCCGGCGCGTCGAGGCCCAGGCGCTCCTCGACTATCTGCGCCCGCCCATGGCGGCGCAGCCCGAGCCGCCGCAGCCCGAGCCAGTGACCAACCAGGCTACCGAGCCGGCCACCGAGCCGGCCTCGATGGACCTAGCAGCGGCTTCGCTCCTTGCCACCATGCAGCGCGACCGCTGGACGGTCGAGCACGGCGACAACAGCCAGGTGCAGGCCCGCAAGGGCGACCTGGTGACAGGCTGGGGCTCGATCCCCAGTGTGTACGCCGAGGCCCGCACCCTGGAGAGCCAGCCACGGGAGCGCCCGAAGACCCGCCCAACCACCTGCGTGGCTCCGGCCCCCGCGCCAGAGCCGCAGTTCGGGCAGCTTGGGCTGTTCTAGGACACGCGATCCACCCCTCAGCGGAGCCGGAAGGCGCCGTCTAGCTTCCTCTTCCCTCTCACACGCGACGCGCTTCGTCATCCGTGTGTGGGCGGCGTGGCGCGTCTCTTTGTATCGCAAGGACACTCGCCATGATGCCCAAAGACTCCACCCTCGACTCCGCACAGAAGCTGCTGTGGAGCGCCCCAATCACCCCGCCGAAGCCGCGCAGCCTCGCGGAGCGGCCTCTCAAGGAGTGACCCGCCCAGGAGCGGCCCGCTGAGCGGCTCGCCGCCCTCGGTGCGAGTGCGCTGTCGGACACCGAGATCATCGCTGTGCGTCTCCGCAACACCGGGAAGCACAACCCCGTGGCGGTTGCGGGCGAGCTGTGGGCAGTGACCGGCGACGGCTGGCGCGGCCTTTAGCGCAAGACAGTGGAGGAGCTCGCGGAGCTACCGGGGATGACGCGCGGCAACGCCGTCGTCCTCAAGGCCGCGCTCGAGCTCGGCCGCCGGATGCTGCTCGCAGCACCGGGCGAGCGGCTCCAAATCCGCAGCCCTGCCGACGCCGCACATCTCCTGATGGCCGAGATGAGCGCGCTGGATCAGGAACATTTCCGCGTGCTTTGCCTCGACACGGTGCCGACACGTCGCCGCCTAGTTGAACTGCTCAGCATCCCAACTGCCACTATCAAGTCCACGCACAGAAGATTCTCGTGACGAAACCGCGTCCCTCACGGGGCGAACGAGAGGCTTGAGCCGTGTGAGGGGAAACTCTCAAGGGTTCTTAGGGGGCGGGGTGGCGGCAACGCCACCCTGCTACCCGGCAGCACGGCCTGGGCTTCACCAAGTAGGAGGTTCGCACTCATGATCCCCAAAATCACCCGTGACGAGCTGAGCGCTGTGCTGGTTCGCTTCGACGCGGAGCTGCGCGACACCGACGAGTGGCACGATTGGGAGGGTAACAAAGGCCACAAGTGGGCGATAGCCCACGGTGGCCGGCGCTACCCGATCAAGCTGGCCGTGGCTCTGGCTGCCGGCGTCCTGCCGGCGACCTTCAGCGGCGGTGAGGGGCTGAATGCCCGCATCGCCCGAATGGGCTTCTCGGTCGTGCGGCTGGAGGACCGGCCGCATCCCACGCCGGCCCCGGCGCCGGAGGTGGCGGAACTGCAAAGCCAGCTCTACGACCTGGAGATGTGTCTTCAGGAGGCCAAACAGTTCGCCCTCACCGAGCAGGCCCGGCTGCACCTGGCCCTCGCCGCGCTTGCGGCGTTGCGGTCCCATGCCCGCCACGCGCCCGACTGTCCGATCTCCCCCTGCGCCTGCGGCTACAGCGCGGCCGACGCGCACGCCGCCCAGGTGGAGGGCATCGACTCGGACAACCCTTTCTAGCTGCAACCGACGCCACCCCCCTGGAGCGCACCGCGCCCCGGGATCGGGGCGGCGCTTCGGCGGGGGCCACACAAGGAGCCCTCCCATGCACTACGCCACCGACTTCCACAACTACAGCGACGAGGTGCTGGCCCTGTTCTATCAGAACGTGCCGGCCTACCGACCCGCGATCGACGCGCTGCGCGAGCAGCGGCGGCGCGAGCGGGAGCTATGGAACAACCCGGCGCGGCTGGAGCTGTTGCTCTGGCAGGAGATGCGCTACCGCTGGGACCACGGCTACAGCGAGAACGATCAGGCCCGCGGGGTAGACGAGATGGAGGCCGACCGCTGGAAGGCAATGCGCTCGCGCATCGACCTGCTGCGGCGGCAGAACCGCTACACCCGGCGCCGCCTCACCCGCCGCCAGCGCCGCCAGCAGCGGCAGCGCGGCGCCTAACGGTTCTTCGCCGCCTACCGCACCGCCGGGAGCCTCCTGGCGGCGCTCTATCGCCCCCGCTCGGGTTCGCCCGGCCGGGGGCGCACTCGTTCGGCGGCAGGGGGGAACCTTGCAGCTCTATTTCTTCGAGCCCGACCCTCCTCCGGCCGACCCGCCGGCGGAGTGGCTGGAGCATCCAACCGCTATTGTCGCCTCGGTGAGCGGCGGCCTGGACTCCAGCGCCGTCGCCATCGAGGCCCGCCGCCGGTGGCTCGACGCCCCGATTATCCTGTGGCATGCCTATCTGCCGCAGATGGATTGGCACCAATCCGACGAGCAGATCGGCGGCCTGGCCGAGTGCCTCGGCAACTGCCGGCGCGTCAGTGCGCAGGCTGTCTATGCGCTCAACGGCACGACGACGCCGACCGGCGCGAACGGCACGACCCTACGCCGCCTACACGTCGTCCGCGATGGTGACGCCTGGTACGGCCCCAACCAGGACGACGACCCCGCCGCCATCCTCACGCTGTTTGACTTCGCGCGGAAGGCCCACAACGGCCAGCCGCCTACATCCAAACTGAGGTGGTGCACGAGCTATTTCAAGAGCCGCGCAGCCGACCACTGGCTACGCGAGAACCGCGAGGTGCTCGGGCCGCGCCCGCTGCTATTGACCGGGGAGCGGCACGCCTAGAGCGCCAGCCGCTCGAAGCTCCCGGCGTGGCAGTGGCGCTTCGAGACAAGGCAACACGATGTCCTCTGGTACAGGCCGATCGTTGATCTGGCCTGGCACCAGGTCGTGCGGATGTCCGCGGACACCGGCGCCCCGATCCACCCCGGCTACTCCATGCAGGGCGAGACGCTGGAGTCGATGCTCGACCCGAACCGCGACGAGCGCTGGCACGAACGGCCTCGCGCTGGACCTCGATCTGGTTAACGCCGGTCTGCTGAACGCGCCAGCAGGCGGACCAGCAGCGCAGGCTGCAATGTTCTAGCGGAGACGGCTATGTACCACATCTACACGGATGGCTTCGCGCACAGCAATCCCGGCCCAGGCGGGTACGGCGCGGTGGTGGTGGCTCCACACGGCGCGCGGCAGGAACTTGCAGGCGGGTTCCGCTGGACCGTTGCCGGTCGCATGGAGATTATCGCCGTCGCCATCGCGCTCGAGAGCCTGAGCGAGCCGGCGACGGCCACACTACACACCAATTGCCGCCACATCGCGCGAGCCATCAGCGACGACCTTGCCATCTGGCAGGCCGACTGCTGGCAGCGCCGGTGCGCGCTCATCCCGCACGCCGACCAGTGGCAGCGACTCGCCGAGGCGATACAGCCGCACCAGGTGAGCGCTATCTGGTGCAAGTCGCACGCCGGCATCAGCCTGAACGAGCGAGCCGACCAGCTCGCACGACAGGCCGCGCTCCGCGCCAATGTCGAGGTCGATCTGGCCTACGAGACGGTGGTGGAGGACCGCAGGCGCACCGCACGGCAGCGTCGTACCTCTCCGCCTTACCACAGCCGCACCTAGCACGTTCTGAGCTTCTCTGCCCGCTCACGGCCTCTGTGTTAACAGGCGCGGCCGTGAGCGGGCCGCGCCACGAGGAGCAACAGCTATGTACATCATCACGATCCTCGCTCGGGACGGCATCCGCGCCAACATCCACGCCGTGCCCGGCCAGCCGCTCGCGCCGGTCATCCAGGTCGAGACGCCTGACGGCCGCACTCTGCGCGGCCTGGGGGCGGTCCTGCACGGTCCCGCGAGCGTGGTCTACGCCGTCCGCAGCGAGCAGCAGCGGCGGTGCGGCGTGTCGGTCTGGATCGAGAGCGAGCACCTGGTGGAGATCGCGGAGGAGCCGATCATCCCGGCGTCGTCGAAGGCGACCCACATCCACACGGATACGATCAGAGAAAAGCAAAACCGCAAGGCGCTGCGCGAGCAGCCGATGCTCATGGTGTTCCAGCCGGCGCTCGCCGTCAGGAGCTCGAAGAGCGCGAAAGCCACGAAGTGCATGACGGTGCGGACGAGCGGCGCG
>JBDLTZ010000104.1:0-16135 GCA_039805565.1 Chloroflexota bacterium
ATCCGGCGGCGCAGCGCGGCGAGGCGCTCGTCGAGAGCCGACTCAATCTCGGCCAGCGTGGCAGTCGGGTGGGCCGCACGCCAGGCGGCCATGTCCGCCAGAATGTCGAGCCCATCGGGCGAGGGTGGGGTCGGCGCATCGGGTGCCATACGCGCTCCTCCTGTGCGATGCGCCATCCTACACCCACCCGGCCCACCCCGCAAGAGAATGAGTCCCACCCACCGTGGCAGGGGTGCGCCGGGGTTGTGGTAGACTGGCATATGCCCGCGCCCGGAGGCCCGGCGCTGCGGGCGTGGCACCGTAGCCCACAAACAGAAAGGTCTCCAAGACCCATGATTCGCATCGCCAAGCTCAGCTACTGGCATGTTCACGCCTGGGACTACACCCGCCAGGCGCAGGCGCACCCCGATACCGAGATCGCCGCAGTGTGGGACGAGCTCCCCGCCCGCGGCCAGGCCGCCGCCGAGAAGCTCGGCGTGCCCTTCTACGCCGACCTGGACGCCATCCTCGCGCTGCCGGACATCGACGCCGTGATCGTCGATGCACCCACCAACATGCACCGCGATGTGATGGTTGCCGCCGCCCGCGCCGGCAAGCATATCTTCACCGAGAAGGTCATCGCCCCGACGCTGGCCGAAGTCAACCAGGTCATCGCCGCCGTCGAGCAGGCCGGCGTGAAGCTCATGGTCTCGCTCCCCCGCCTCTACGCCGGCTACACCCAGGCCATCAGCGAGATCATCGCCAGCGGCGAGCTCGGCGACCTGACGCTCGTCCGCACCCGCCTGGCGCACAACGGCTCGCTGCGCACCGAGCAGAACCCCGACGGCTGGCTGCCGCCCCACTTCTACAGCGCCGAGCAGTGCGGTGGCGGCGCGCTGATCGACCTGGGCTGCCACCCGATGTACCTGGCGCGCCTGTTCCTTGGCCTGCCCGAGACGGTCAGCGCCCAGTTCGGCTACGTCACCGGCCGCGAGGTCGAGGACAACGCCGTGGTCACGCTCGGCTACCCGAACGGCGCGATCGGCATCGTCGAGGCGGCCTTCAGCTGGGCTACCCACCCCTTCACGCTCGAGGTGCAGGGCACCAAGGGCGGCCTGCTCTTCGGCACCCCCGAGGCGAAGCTCCTTGTGTACGCCGGCAACGCCTGGGAGGAGCGCGCCCTCCCGGCCGACCAGCCGAACGCCTTCGCGCAGTGGGTCGGCCACATCCAGCAGGGCACGATCGGCACCGCCAACATCGAGGCCGCGCGCGATCTGACCCGGCTGATGGAGGCCGCCAATAAGGCCGCCGCCTCGGGCTGCGCCGTGCGCGTGGACTCACTCCAGGCGTAGCCCCTGACCCCTTGCCTCCGCCCTCTCGGCGCCACGCATGAGCCCCAACGCCGAGCGGGCGGAGCAGTATGGCGAGAGCTGCGCGCCCGCCACCCCTCCCCACATCTGTCGCTCTGCCCACATCCGGCTCAGCTCCAGCGGCCTGCTCCTGCGCTCCTCGATGCCCTGGCACCCTTATTGCATTATCGCCGCATAACCGACATGAGGGTCGGGGACGGTTATGTTAGGTACGGTAACGGTCACGCTAACGAGTCTTATCCGATACAATGTCGATTCCAATAGAGATACCGCGACCGTATACAATCCATAAACAAACCGGGCGGGCGCACCGCCCCATGTCACACTCCGCCGCGCTACCGCGGGCGTGTGACTACACAGCAAGGAGCACAGACATGTCGGAGTCCCAGCCCCATGAGATGCAGCTCGTCCGGACGCACGCATCCGGCGCCGAGGAGTGGTTCTGCCCCACGTGCGGCCGCCGCTTCCTGATGCACTGGCCGCCCTCCTACAAGAAGATCGTCCTCGACGTTGGCGACGAGTACGCCGCCCACGTCGGCGGCAAGGGCGGCATGCACATGGGCGCCGCCTCGATCGAGCCCGTCGGTGAGCAGGAAGAGGTCGACACATTCGCGGCCACCGCCGCCCCCGTTGTAGACGAGGCCGAGGCTGTGGCCCCGATGCCGGTCGAGGAGCTCGGGCCGATCCCGATCACCGACGAGCTGCGCCCGTGGCTCAAGTACCTCTCAAGCCTCGACAGCAGGATGGACAACGCCGCCTAGAAGACCTGCAGCATCCTCCCTTCGAAGATCGCGCGAGGCATGTGCTCGTCAGGGCGAGGCTTGAGCATGACCACGGCCTCGAGGCGGTAGAGTCCTGGTTTCAGCGCGACGCCGGGGACATCGATCACGATCCGGCCGCCGTGATGAAGCTCACCGTGCGCTTCACCCGCAAGCTGCCGGTTGCCGGAGCCCATCTGGCGCATATAGATATGGGCCATGTAATCGAGGGCGTCATCCTCCGCGATCTCGCCGTCGAGCTCGGCCATCACCTGCACGGTATAGGGGCTTCCGGCGCGCAGAAGGCTGTGCGCCGAACCCTTCTCAGGCGTGATCACCTCCACCTGGTGAACGTTCAGCGCCGGCAGGTCTCCCCTGGTCTGGCCGGCTCGCACCGTCTGCCCCACGCTGGCCTGAGACGCCTCTGCCCCAAGCTCAGCGTGCGCCGCGACTGTCCCGGCGAGGCGCGCCTCATCCCACCCGGCCCACACCTCGTCAGCGCCACTCTTCACATGCCGCACGCGCGTACGGCGTACGCTGCGGTCCTCCCCAAGAAGGAGCTCGACGGTAAACACCTCGAGCTGCTGCGCTGTGCCGTCGCGCTCGGCTAGCTTCACGCTCTCCGCACTCTCGCGCGCCAGCGCCCTGGCCTGACCGATCCAGTCCTGCTTCTCGATGCGGTCGGCCGTCACATGTGCGAGACCAACCAGCATACCGGCCAGCTGCTCGGGCGTCAGCTGAGCGAGATCAGCATATGTCAACACACCCGCAGCGTGGATCCGGCTCTCCACGCCGCGGCCGATCCCCTGAATATGCTTCAGGTCGTCTGCGCCAATCGGCGGCGCCTCGGCAACCTGCGCCCGTTTGCTCGTCATTGGTGCTCCTCCGATCTCCCCAATGGCGCGCGGCCGACTCCCCAGGGTCACACGGGGAGCCGGCCGCGACCACTGCGGTACGACACGAGCAGGTTACGCCTGGTAGAACTGCACGATGCCGGACTCGGCAAATGCGGCCATCGGCCCTGGCACGTTGCTGGGAACGCCGCCCGCACCAGGCAGGGTGTAGGTGATGCCCACCACCAGGTGGTAGGCGCGCGCCCGCGGCCCCGGGTTCACCGGCACATCGCCGGGGTTGATGTCGATCGCCGTGCTGTAGTTGGTCTGGCCGTAGTTGAGCGCCACAACCTTCTCGTCGAAGCCGGGCAGATTGGGCAGATCCTGGTCGCCGCCCGGTCCGATCGACTCCAGGTAGGCGGTCACGCGCCAGTGGCCGGCCTGCGTCGCCACCGCCAGACCTGTGACCTCCCACTCCACCTGGATCTTGGCGGCCCGGTCAGCCCGCACAATGTTCGGCGGCGGGTCGATATTGGTCGCCGGGTCACTGCCCATGACCATAACCTTCGTTACCTTACCTTTGAAGTCCGTGTACAGGGACTCGAATGCGGTTTCCATGGTCACGCCCTTTCATCTATGGGACACGCGCTCTGTTGAACGGTGGTAGAGGGGGGCGCGGCGCCCCCCATGCAGTGGTACTGTTAGGCCTGGTAGAACTGGACGATCCCGGACTCGAAGAAGCCTGCCATCGGACCGGGGTTGTTGGTCGCGACGCCGCCGGCCCCCGGGAGCGTATAGGTGATGCCCGCTACCAGCTTGTAGGCGCGCGTCCGCGGCCCGGGGTTGACCGGCACCGTGCCGGCCGGGATCGAGATGGTGGTGCTGTAGGCGGTCTGGCCGAAGGTGAGCGGGATGACCTTCTCATCCAGGCCCGGCACGTTCGGTAGGTCCAGGTCGGCGCCTGGGCCGATCGACTCCAGGTAGGCGGTCACGCGCCAGTGGCCAGCCTGCGTCGCCACCGCCAGGCCCGAGACCTCCCACTCCACCTTGATCTCGCACGCCTGGTCGGCGCGCACGATGTTCGCCGGCGGGTTGACATCGACGCCGCCAAGCTGCGTCACGGTCAGCGTCTTCACCTTACCCTTGAAGTCAGCGTACAGGGATTCGAATTCGCCTGCCATGGTGATCCTCCTTGATTGTGTGAACACGCTCTCGCTCGCTTGTCGTGGGAGTGCCGCTCTCCGAGGGGCCCGCTCGTTCATCGGCACGGCTTCACCCTACTCCCCCCCACTTAAACGCCGCTGTTTTTACACTTAACTGAAAAGGATTTTAGAATAATCTCCTGCCGATGGCAGTCTCACGTTTCCACAACACTCGCCGGCGCTTAATCTCCGCTGCCCGCCGAATTAAGCGGAAGACCGTGTACGAAAAGGCTAGGATGCCGCGTTTATTGTATCCCCCCACACACATATCGAGCTCTCACACGGTCACGTCACAAAAGGTAACGTGGCTTAAGCCTGTGAGCTGGCACAAAACACTTTACACTCCTCACAGCACGAATTTCAGTACATGCGTTCATGTCAGACCAAAGACTCATGCGTCGGCGCGGGCAATCGGGTATAATGACATCTCACGGTTCTCCGCCCCCAGCGCAAGGTGACGTATGTCGTTTCGAGTCGACTCGCCCTATCAGCCCACCGGCGACCAGCCGAAGGCCATCGCCCAGCTCGTGCAGGGCGTCCACGCCGGCTACAAGCACCAGACACTGCTCGGGGCCACGGGCACCGGCAAGACATACGTCATGGCCAAGCTCTTCGAGCAGCTCGAGCGCCCCGCCCTGGTGCTGGCCCACAACAAAACCCTCGTCTCTCAGCTCTACGCCGAATTCCGCGAGCTGCTGCCCGAAGCCGCCGTCGAGATGTTCATCTCCTACTACGACATGTACACCCCGGAGGCGTACGTGCCCAGCAAGGACCTGTACATCGAGAAAGAGGCCGATATCAACGAGGAGATCGACCGCCTGCGCCACGCCGCCACCCAGGCGCTCTTCACGCGCAAGGACGTCCTGATCGTCGCCTCGGTCTCCGCGATCTACGGCCTCGGCTCGCCCCACGAGTACGGCCAGGTGGCCATCCCCGTGCGCGTCGGCGAGGTCCGCAACCGCGACAAGCTCCTGCGCCAGCTGCTCGACCTCCAGTTCGAGCGCAACGACATCGACTTCCACCGCGGCACCTTCCGCGTCCGCGGCGACGTGCTCGATATCTTCCCGGCGAACCAGGAGACCGCCATCCGCATCAAGTTCGGCTGGGATGAGGTTGAGCGGATCGAGGAGTTCGACCCCCTCACCGGCGAGCTGCTGCTCAACCGCACCGCGGTAGACATCTTCCCCGCCAAGCACTTCATCGCCAACGCCGAGCACCTCCAGCACGCCATCCGCGACATCCAGGACGAGCTGATCAGCCGCGTCCAGGAGCTCGAGGCCGCCGGCAAGGTGCTCGAGGCCGCCCGCCTCAAGCAGCGCACGATGTACGACCTCGAGATGCTCGGCGAGATGGGTTACTGCTCCGGCATCGAGAACTACTCGCGTCACATGGACCGCCGCGCCGCCGGCCAGACCCCCTGGACGCTCATCGACTACTTCCCCGACGACTTCATGCTGTTCGTGGACGAGTCCCACATCACGCTGCCGCAGGTGCGCGGCATGTTCAACGGTGACCGCTCGCGCAAGGAGACGCTGGTGGACTACGGCTTCCGCCTGCCCTCCGCGCTCGATAACCGACCGCTGCGCTTCGACGAATTCGAGCGGCACGTCCACCAGGCGATCTACGTCTCGGCCACGCCCGGCCCCTACGAGATGGAGCACTCTCAGCAGGTGGTGGAGCAGATCATCCGCCCCACCGGCCTGCTCGACCCGGTGATCCACGTCAAGCCCACCCGCGGCCAGATCGACGACCTGGTGGGCGAGATCAAGCAGCGCGTCCAGAAGGGCCACCGCGCGCTCGTCACCACCCTCACCAAGCGCATGGCCGAGGACCTCTCGGATTATCTTAAGGAAATGGGCATTCGCACCAGCTACCTCCACTCGGACATCGAGACCCTCGAGCGCGTCGAGATCCTGCGCGACCTGCGCCTCGGCGTCTACGATGTGGTGGTGGGCATCAACCTGCTGCGCGAGGGCCTGGACCTGCCCGAGGTCTCGCTGGTGGGCATCCTCGACGCCGACAAGGAGGGCTTCCTCCGCAGCGGCCACTCGCTCATCCAGATCATCGGCCGCGCCGCCCGCCACATCGAGGGCACTGTGATCATGTACGCCGACAGTGTGACCGCCTCGATGCGCGTGGCGATCGACGAGACGAACCGCCGCCGCGCCATCCAGGAGGCACACAACCGCGAGCACGGCATCACGCCGATGGGCATCAACAAGGCGGTGAAAGATCTGACCGACCGCGTCCGCAAGGCCGCCGAGGAGAAGGCCGTCTACGACTCCGGCCGGCCGCTCGAGGAGCTGCCCATCCCGAAGGACGAGCTCGTCAAGCTGATCAAGGAGCTTGAGAAGCAGATGAAACAGGCCGCCAAGGACCTGGAGTTCGAGAAGGCCGCCGCCCTGCGCGACCAGGTCGTTGAGCTCCGTCGCACCCTGGCGCTCGAGGAGGAGACGACGGCGTGACATTCACGCCGGCTCTCCGTTACCAAATTGTTATTGCACTGTCAGCCAAAAAGAGCGATAATAGCGGTGGAAGCCCCGTCGCCTCATATGCGGCCCCGCAGCCGATGCTCTCCCCGGCTGGGATCTCTTCCACGATGAATGTGCCGGCAATGCGCCTGTGCTCAGCACAACGGCTCACGATATGCGTTGAGCTGCGGAGAGGGGGTCCGCAGTGGCAGTCCAGGTCTGGATCGGCGAGAAGCCGGAACACTCGAATGAGCGGCGCGCAATCGTCGCGCTCGCCAATGGCCTCGAGCGACTCGATGGCCTTTATCTGCTGCTCGCAAACTTCAGCGTCGGCGGGCGCAACATCGACCTCGTCATCATCAAGCAGGACGGGATCTTCATCGTCGAGCTCAAGCACTGCGACGGTAAGATCTTCGGCGACGTCAACGGTCCCTGGTTTGTCGAGGGGGCCAACGGCGAGCGCAAGCGCCTCAACCCCGGCCGCAAGAACCCCTACAACCAGGTTATCTCGTACTACTACAGCCTGATTAACTTCCTCAACGACCGTCGCACGGAGTTCCTCCCGGCGCAGAAGGCTGCCTCGGTGGACTTCCGCACCTGCCGCCGCGTCGTAGTGATCTCGCCCACCATCCAGGAGGGCTCGAAGGTCGAGACCGACTGGAAAGTCGAGCTCAAGGGGCTCGACGAGCTGCCCGCCTACCTCGTCACCGAGCGCTCCTCCGAGATCGACCTCGACGACGACCAGATGGTGGCGATCCCGCAGCTGCTGCACCTGACGCGCTGGACCGAGATCAACTCGCTGCTCTCGGGCCTGATCCCGCGCCTCGACGAGGTTGGGGAGGCACCCCTCGCCCCACCCGCACCCTCCGAGGCCGCGCCCGTGAATCTTGCCACGCCAGAAGCGACGCCGCCAGCCAGCGGCTCAGACACTGCCACGCAGCCCAAGCAACCCACGCCTCAAGGCTCACGTCTCAAGACTCGTGTGGCACGCCTCCTCTCGTCCTGGACCGGCCGCGCAACGGTGGTGCTCAGCGCACTCGTTCTCGCTATGGGCCTGGCGCTTGTGAACCAGTCGGCGCCGCCGCCCCCCGCCGCAGACCAGCCGGCCGCCTCGATGCTCGTCAGCACGAGCCCACCCGCCGGCGGCGACGCCCGCGGTGTACTCCCGGTCCAGACCTGCGTCTGGAGCGGCTTTCAGGCCGTGGGACGGCGCGCGACGGGCTCAACCTGGGAGAACGTCGGCGTCAGCGGGGCCGCTCCCGCGCTCGCCCCCGATGTCGTGGTGACACTCGAAGAGGTCGCCTTCTGCGAGGAGCAGATCACCATCAGCTGGAGCGTCCGCAATAACATGGACGACACCAGCATAGAGATGCCCCTGACACCCGAGAACATCAGCGTGCGCGACTCGCTCGGCAACGAGTACATCGTGGTCGAGGCGCTGTCGCGCCCGGCCGAGATCGTGGTAGAGCCGAGCGGCCGCGCAGAGGGGACCGTCACTATCGACCGGCCCGTCAACCAGAGCGCCCCCACGCTGGTCGTTCGCCTCAAGGACGAACCGTTCGGCGAGACCACCTGGCTCGTTCCGATCAGCGCCGCGAAGTAGGACTGCGTTCGAGGTTGTCAGGCTGAGCGAGTGATATGTCAGGCCGAACGCAGTGAAAGATCTCTCACCGTCGCGCTGCGAGACCATTCGCTGCGCTCAGGGTGATACGGGGCTTCAAGGGCGCTAGCCATACAACAGATAAGGCGCCGGCCACACCGTGATCTGGTGTGGCCGGCGCCCTTTCTTTCCCCCCTCTGCTCCCTATCCCGCGGCGGCCGTCACCGCGTCAGGCCCCTTTTTTTTGGGGACAAAGCGCGCCAGCAGGATGCCCAGCTCGTACAGCAGGTACATCGGCACCGCCAGGAGCAGCAGGTTGTACGGGTCGCCGGTGGGGGTGATGAACGCCGCAATAATCGTGATCACTACCATTGCGTAGCGCCGGGTGCGCGCCAGCTGCTGGGCCGTGACCAAGCCGAGGCGCGCCAGCAGAAAGATCACCGCCGGCAGCTGGAACACGATCCCATTCCACAGCAGCAGCGTCGCCACCGTCCCCATGAAGCTGTCGACCGTCGGGTTGGTTGTGACCGTCTCGCTCTGGCCGTAGCCGAGCAGGAACTGGAGCGCGGCAGGCACGGTGAAGAACCAGCCAAACGCCAGGCCGGCCAGGAACAGCTCGGTCACGAAAGGCAGCGCCGTGAAGACAATGCGCCTCTCGTGCGGCAGCAGGCCGGGCGAAAAGAACGCGATTAGCTGGTAGATGATCACCGGCATGGCGATCGCCACGCCCACCACAAGCGCGATGCGCATGTACGAGATGAACACTTCTCCCACGCCAATTCCCTGGAGCTTGGTGCCCGGCGCCAGCTGGGCCACCAGGAAGTCAGGCAGCTTCATGCCAAGCAGGGTCTCGCTGTTCACCAGGTAGAACCCGAGCGACGTGCCGATACCCACCGCCAGCAGCGCCTTCACGAGACGGTCGCGCAGCTCGAGGAGGTGGGGCGCCATCCCCTGCCAGAAGTCGCCGATGTTCTGGAAGTCGGCGGCGGTGCTCACCTCTTCGAGTTCGATAGTCTCCTCGGGCTCGTCCTTGATCAGGACGCGCACCAGGACCATGATAACGAGCGGCAGCACGAGCAGCACAGTGATCGCGCTGACGACGATGAGAAGCTGGGTAGACGTCATGAGGCGACCTCTTCCAACACGCGCTGGCTAGCGTGGACACGGCAGTAGTCCTGCCCCTTGAGCGGGGCGGCGCCGCACGGCCCGCCGCTTCGCGTGAGGCCTTTGCACCGGCGCCGCGTGTCCAGCACGGGTTCGTTCGGCTCCACTGATTCGGCCGTCTGGGCGGGCACGACATCTGCCGCGGGCGCCTCGGCGGGCGGCGTCTCGACGGAGGACACGCGTTCACCGGCGCTGTCCGCACTCGGGGGAACCGCCTCACCCTCCGGCGGCCCTCCCTGGGTGGCGCGGAGCGCCTGGAGCTCGGCGGTGAGCAGCTGGATCTGCCGGCCGAACTCCTCGCTCAGCGACTCAAGGCGGGTGCTCAGAGCATCGATCGTCGCATCGCCAGCGGGAGGGACGGGTGTCTCTATGGCAGCCTGTGCCTGTGTCGGGGGCGCCTGGCCAGGCTTGAAGCTGCGCGGCACCGATTGACCGTTGACCTCCGGGGCCGGCGCGGCGGCCAGACCGGCATCCGACGTCGCCGAAGGAGTGTTCGTCTGAGGCAGGGCCGTCTGAGAGGCAGGGGTGTCCGTGCGGCTCGTGCTGGTAGTCCCGGCGGAGTCCATCTCGAGCCGGGTGCGCGCCACCTCCTCGGCCGACTCCTCTACCAGTTTGGTAGCCTCGGCTAAGTCTCCGCGGACCGTCTCGAGCTCTTTGCGGACCGTCTCGACCTCTTCGGTCAGGCTGCGGCGCAGCTCATCGAGCTCGAGCTCGAGCTCCTCACGGGCGCGGAGAACCATCTGGGCGTCTGGTGAGCGTGCGACCCAGTCACGGACGCGGATCACGAAGCGGCCAGCCGTGCGGGCGAACTCCGGTAGGCGTTCGGGGCCGACGACCACGAGGAGCAGAATCAGGATGAGGAAGATTTCGCCCGGCCCGATGCCCAGGAAGTTCATAGGTTAACCTTGCGGGCAATAAAATGCACCACAGTGATCGTGCGTACGGCAGGCCGATGGCCCGTGCTCGCGGTGACCCCTGTGGTGCGGCTGTCGTCGCGACCGTGCCCGCACCCGCGTAGGGTTCGAGCGTGCTCGAAACCTACGCTGCCGGAACGCGCGCGTCGATGTAGTCCAGCGCGTCCTTGACGCTCAGGATCTTCTCGGCGTCCTCGTCGGGGATCTCGACGCTGAACTCCTCCTCGAGCGACATGATCATCTCGACCAGGTCAAGCGAGTCGGCGTTCAGGTCATCACTGAAGCGCGCCTCGGGTACGACCTTGCTCTCGTCAACGCCGAGCTGCTCGGCGACAATCTTCTTCAGGCGCGCTTCCATTTCGGGGGATGCCATGCGGAGGCTCCTTTCAACATCTTGGCTGTAATGGTTAGGATGGTGGGCCGCGTGGCCCACGCCACTTATTCAATCGCAGAGCCGGGCGGCGGGCAGCCCCGGGGCGCAGGCTCAGG
Organism: Chloroflexota bacterium; assembly: GCA_039805565.1. Lineage (GTDB taxonomy): Bacteria > Chloroflexota > Chloroflexia > Chloroflexales > Roseiflexaceae > CALJIC01. The sequence goes on from JBDLTZ010000104.1 coordinate 10,781, forward strand.
ATCTACTACTCGTGATTGCCCTCGATGTAGCGCGTCACGACGGTGCCGAGAACCCCGTTGACGAAACGGCTCGAGTTATCGCTGCCGAAGTGCTTCGCGAGCTCCACCGCCTCGTTGATCACCGCCTTGACCGGTGTCTTCTCAACGGCGTCGATCATGATCTCGTACAGCGCGATGCGGAGGATGGCCTTATCTACGCCGGGCATCTGGTTCACAGGCCAGCTGGGCGCGGCCTCCTCGATGATGCGGTCGATGTACGGGTAGTGCTCCCACACACCGAAGACCAGGCGGCGGAGGAACCGCTCGCCGTCGGCGTTCAGCTGCTCGTCCTCTACACAGCGCGCCACAACAGTGTCAGGCGCGTGGTCGGTTGAGTCGAGCTCGAACAGTATCTGAAGTGCGATAGTGCGCACGCGGTGGCGAAGGCTAGCCATGTCCGACAGTTTCTCCCGCGGTCGTCGGCTCGGCCACATCCTCAATGAAGACATTGACCTCACGGACCGCCACACCAACGAGCTCGCTCAGCACCCGTCCGATGCTTGCCTGCACCGCGGCGCCCATCTCGAGCAGGTTCGTGTCGGGCAGCGCGACCAGGTAACAATCGACGCTGACGCCCCCCGGGTCCGTACGCAGGGCGAACCCCGCGTCTTTCGCCGTGAGGATGCCACCCCGCCAGCGAGGGACCTGGCCGGGCCGGGCGACTCCGGGCACCGCGCAGACCGCGGCGCTGATAAGGCTGATCAGCACGTGCGGTGCCACTGTCACGCTGTCATGTTCAAGAACCACGGACCTTCGCCCCGCACATGTTTACACGAACGCGCACAACTCCATGCGCCGAGGAATTGTATCGTCTTTCAGGGGGACCGTCAAGAACGGGCTACTGCATCACCATGCCGCCATCCACCGTGAATGTCTGCCCGGTGACGTAGGATGCAGCGTCGCTGGCGAGGAAGCAGACCATTCCGGCGACGTCATCGGGGGAGCCAAAGCGCCCGAGCGGGACGTTCTCGAGGATCGCCGCGCGCACCTTCTCGTCGAGCACGCCGGTGAGCTCGGTCTCGATGTAGCCGGGGGCCACAGCGTTGACGGTCACGTTACGGCTGGCCATCTCGCGTGCGGCGGACTTGGTGAAGCCAATGATGCCAGCCTTGGCGGCGGCGTAGTTGGCCTGGCCGGCGTTGCCGATGAGCCCGACAACGGAGGTGATGTTGATGATGCGTCCGAAGCGGGCGCGGGTCATCGGCCGGAGCGCGGCGCGGGTACAGAGGAAGACGCCGCGCAGATTGGTGTCCATCACCGCGTCGAAGTCGTCATCCTTCATGCGCAGGAGCAGTCCATCGCGCGTGATGCCGGCGTTGTTCACCAGGATGTCCACCTTGCCGAAGGCGTCGGCGGCGGCCTTGAAGAGGCGCTCGACCTCCTCGGGGCTGCTGACATCGGCCTGGACTGCCACGGCGCGCCCACCGGCCGCCTCGATCGAAGCCACGGTCTCGTCGGCAGCGGCCTGGTTACCGCGATAGTTGACAACAACCGCGGCGCCGGCGCCTGCGAGGGTCAGGGAGACGGCGCGGCCGATGCCGCGCGAGCCGCCGGTAACGAGGGCTACTTTGTCTTTCAGGCTGATCTGCATCTACTGCTCCGCGATCTCGTACAGCGTCGCGCCGTCGATCAGCACCACCGGGCGCCCCTTCGCGGCCTTGACAGCGGTGGGGTTGAACTCGGTGGAGGTGATGACCACGCCCTTACGGGTCCCCTCACGCTTCATGTCCTGCAGCAGGCTCTCGACGGTGCCCGAGGCGACCTTATCGGCCACGGTGAGTCGCAAGTGCCAGCGCTCGCCCTCGTGCTCCATCCAGAGGTCGAGGTGCTTGTCCTTATCGATGAAGCGGTAATCTTTGAACGTGAAGCCCTTCTTCTTGAAAAGGTTGTTGACGTAGGAGCCGAACTGCGGCAGCGAGAGCCCGCGGATATCGTCGGGGTCGCGGATGACGCCAGGCCGCTCGAGCGAGCCGCCGCGCTGCTTCACCTCGTCACGCAGAGAGCGGTTGCGGTCCTCGATGCGGCCGGCGGTGCTGGCGCCGAAGGTGCAGAACGCCAGCAGCGAGAAGGCGATGAAGCCGCTGGTGGCAGCCCAGACCTGGGCGAGGGAGCCGGCGCTGGGGCCAAGCCCGGCGCTGGCCTGCGCGCCGAACTGGGTGTAGAAGATGAGGCCGGCGAGCAGCCCCGCGCTGACGATCGAGCCGATCAGGCCAGCCATGAAGCCGTGCAGCGCGTAGTGGCCGCGGACGTTGCGCGCGAGCAGCAGGCCCACGCCTACCGGCACGATGCCCGCCACAAAGGCCAGAATACCGGCCTGCAGCATCGAGATCGGCATCAGCAGGCCGGCGCCTATCCCGTAGAGCAGCACCGGGCCCCACTGAAGCTCACGCATACCCGTGCTGATCTCAGCCAGCGCGCGGCCAAGCCCGCCGCGCGGCGGGGCGCCCGCGGCGCCATTGCTGTGTTGCTGTCCTTGCTCGGTCACTTGCTTCCCTATCGGCAGTCGCCGGCGAAGGGGTGAGGCGGCTGCCCGCCCCGCCGCCGACGATCACGCTAGCTGATAACACGCACGAAAAAACGCCCCCCGGGCGCACCAACGCGGCACTCGCGCTACTTCTGGTCGTGCTCCAGCAGCTCGTCGACCGCCTCGCGCAGCTTGCCCAAGTCTGAGAAGGAGCGGTAGACCGAGGCGAAGCGGATATACGCCACCTCATCCAGCTCCCGCAGCCGGCGCATCACGAGATCGCCGATGGTATTGGAGGAGACCTCCTGGTCATCGAGGGTCATGAGCTCAGTCTCGGCGTCGTTCACGAGCGCCTCGAGCTGCTGCGCCGAGATCGGCCGCCGGTAGCACGCCGTTCGCACGCCGCGCATGAGCTTCTCGCGGTCGTAGGGCTCACGCTCACCGTTCTTCTTGACGACGGTGAGGCTGACGGACTCGACGCGCTCGTAGGTGGTGAAGCGCTTGCCGCACACGCCGCACTTGCGGCGGCGCCGGATCGACTCGCCGCCATTGAGCTTGCGCGTGTCAATGACGTCGCTTTCTTGGTGCTGGCAAAAGGGGCAGCGCATCACGAAGCCTTAGACACTCGGGACCGGGTACAATGCGCGGCATTATAGCATAAGTAGGTGACGCACCCAGCACGCGAGCAGGTAGGCGGCGGCGGGGCTACGCTCGATGCCGGCGGGCTGATCGCCGTGGCCGCCCTGGAGGCGCAGGGTGGTGATGATCAGGCGGCCGGCGCCCCACTCCAACTCGGCGGCGTAGTCGTGGACCTGCGCGGTGCGGGTGTCGACGCGGCGCAGGATGGGACGCGCGCGCTCAGCGAGGGGCGCGGTGTCGAGCGCGTGATCGGGGGCGCAGGCGTGGAGCTGGAGCGCGGCCCAGCCGTCGTGGGGGAAGTCGCGCCAGGCGGGGTGCGGCTCGCACAGGCGCAGGGCCTCGCGCCAGAAGGGCATGGGCAGCGCGGGGACGGGGCAGGGCGGAGACTCGGGGGACTGGAGGAATACTGCGCGACCACCCTCCCGCACCCAGGCGTCGAGCGTGGGGCTCCAGGCCGTGGCAATGAGGACGGGAGCGCCCTCTCCCCATGCCCCTCTCCCAGCCCCGAGAGAGGGGTGCAAGGAACCGCCCTCTCCCTTTTCCGCTGAGAAGTCTACGAGGCGGGTGATATGCGGCGCGAGGCGGGTGAGGCCCGCGAGGAGGCCGGCGGGATCGTGGAGGACCACGCCCTGGGTGCCGTCCCATGCGCCGCGCGGGAAGACCCAAAGCCGCCACTCGTTGCTGGTGCGCTCGGCGCCGAGCTCGGCGGCGGCGCGGATTACCAGGGCGCGCGGCGCGCGGACCTCGGGCGCGATGAACTCGGCCACCAGGAGCTCGCGGACGTCGCCGGGGGCCAGGGGGAACAGTGTGACCGCCTCACCCACCGCGAAGGGCGGCTCGCCGTCATACGCCGCGCTCCAGGAGACGCGGGCGGGTCCGGTGGATGCACCGTAGTGCGAGGCGATGATGTGGGGGCGCACGAGCGCGCCGGAGGTGTAGCTGAACGTGTCCCAGGGGGCCGCGCGGTCGCCGCCGGCCACCCAGGCGCGGCGCTTGTCCCAGCCGAGCGCGAGGAGCAGGTCGCTATTGAAGGCGGCGAAGGCGGCCGGGTCAAGCTTGAGACGGCCGGCGTCGTCCCACATACCGGCGGTGGTGATCGGGGTATCGGCCTCGCCGGTGACGACGTAGCCGGTGATCTCGCGGTAGGTGCGGACGAGCTCGAGGGTGACCTTGCGGTGGAGGAGAGCGTGGAGCTCGGAGAGGCGCACCAGCTCGGGCAGGCGCTCCCGGAGGCCGGCCGCCCGCAGGCGCTCCGCGAGGTGGGGGGCGTCCATCTGCCAGCGCGCGCCCTGGGGGTTGACGGCCGGGTCGAGTGAGAGCCACCAAGAGAGTGCTGAGTGCTCGGTGCTGAGTGCTGAGTTGGCACTGCTCTCAGCGCCTATCGCATCGATCTCGACGGCAGGCGCTTGGTCCTCGGCGGTGAGCGCTGCCGCGATGTCGCGGAAGGTGTCGTAGTCGCAGAACTCGCCGAAGACCCAGGGCTGGGGCGTGCGCCAGCGCGGAGTGAAGGAGTCGAGCAGGCCGCGGAGGAAATGGAGCTCGGCGTAGAAGTGGTAGTCGTAGTAGTCGGCGAACTCGTTGAGCAGCCCGCCGTAGGCCTCGCCGGAGCCGCTGTTGTCGCGCACGAGCGCGCCGCCGCCCTCCCGCCGCAGGAGCGCGTAGAGCGGGCCGAGGATATCCGGCCCGACGGAGCGGTTGAGCTCGCAGCCGAGGCTGTAGAGGATCACCGAGGGGTGCTGGCGGGCGGCGCGGGCGAGGCGGGCGTACTCCAGGGGCGTCTGGCGGCGGAAGTGGTCATCGGGGTTGGGCAGCCACATCGGGAGCTCGACCCACAGGAGCATGCCGAGCTCGTCGGCGAGGTCGAAGTAGTACTGGGGCGGGAACCAGAGGCAGAGCTTGACGCCGTTGTAGCCCATGCTCCTGAGGCGCGCGAAGTCCTGGCGGACGCGCTCGGGGCCGGGGTTGGGGCTGAGCGCGCCGGGGTACCAGCCCCAGGAGAGGATCAGGCGCGGGTAGAGCGGGCGCCCATTGAGCAGGAGCCGGTCACCGTCGGCCTGGATGGAGCGCAGCCCGAGGCGGATGACGCGCTCGTCGCCATCGGCCAGGCGCAGGGCGGCCGTGTAGAGCGCGGGCGTGTCCGGCGCCCAGGGAATCGGGGACGGAAGGTTGGCAGTGAAGCGGGCGAGGCAGGGGCCGGAGCCGGAGGGCTCTGA
>JBDLTZ010000105.1:0-13527 GCA_039805565.1 Chloroflexota bacterium
AGCACTGCCGCTGCGTAGCCTGAGCCGGTGCCCACCTCCAGCACGCGCTCGCCCTGCTGAACCAGCATCGCCTCTGCCATCAGCGCCACAATGTACGGCTGCGATATCGTCTGGCCGCCTGCGATCGGCAGCGCGCGGTCCTCGTAAGCGTTAGCGTGCAGATGTGGCGGCACGAAAAGGTGACGCGGCACCCGCGCCATTGCATCGATCACGCGCCGGTCCGCGATGCCGCGCCGCTCGAGCAGCGCCAGCATCTCCCGCTGTTCGTCGCTCAGTTTCACGTCTGTTGCTCCTCTCCATCCGCCGCCATTATAGCACCGCGCCGCCACCCCACCGCACTGGAGGACTGTTGGTTACGGCCTGGTACGGCCTGTTGTCTATACTCGTGAAAGATAAGGCTAGGTGCTACCGCACGCCGCGCGGCGGCCGCCGAGGAGACATGCGCATGCATTCCGACACCACCGACTCCGAGCTGGTTCTGCGGGCGAAAGCAGGAGACCCGGGTGCGGTAACCCAGATCTACGAGCGCTATGCGCCGGCAATCCTCCGCTACATCTACTTCCGCGTGGGCGAGATGGAGCTCGCCGAGGATCTGCAGGGCGAGGTCTTTCTCCGCATGCTCGAGGGCATCCACCGCTACGAGGACCGCGGCTGGCCGATCTCGGCCTGGCTCTACCGCATCGCTCACGACCGCACGGTCGACACGATGCGTCGCCGCCGCATACGTCAGCACGTGCCGCTGGAGGTATGGGGTGGCCTCTGTGATGGGCCCGAGAGCGAGGTGGACGCCCAGCTGGTCTACGAGGAGATCAGCCGCATGATGGACGATCTGACTGATGAGCAGCGGCAGGTGCTGCACATGCGCTTCCTGTCCGAGATGTCCATTCAAGAGGTGGCTACCCGCCTTGGCCGCACCGAGGGCTCCGTCAAGGCACTACAGCACCGCGGTCTGCAGTCGCTCGCCCGCCGGCTGACGACCAAGACTGCTTGACCCCCACCGCACACCACGAGACGTCAGAAGGCAGAGGGCCACGACCCTCTGCCTTCTGCTTTCCCTCGTCCCCGCGCCCCGCGGTATAATGACGCCACATCGCTTGAGAAGACGGAGCCGCCCTGTGACAATCGTGGTCGTCGGCGCCGGCGCGATCGGCCTCCTTGTGGCCGGCCGGCTAGCCCATTCCGGCAGACGCACCGTGCTCCTGGCCCGCCCCGGCGCCGCCCGGGCGTTCGGCGCCCAGCCGCCCTGCGTCCGCGAGGCCGGCGTGACCTTCGCGGCCGAGGGACTGCTCGCCATCGGCGACCCCGCGGAGCTGCCCGCCGCCGACGCCCCGCCCGAGCTCGCTATCCTGGCCGTCAAGGGGTATGACACCCCGGCCGCTCTGCCGGCGCTCGAGGCGCTCCGCCCGCGCGCCGTGCTCTCCCTCCAGAACGGCCTCGGCAACGAGGAGCTGCTCGTCGAGCGCTTCGGCCCTGACCGCGTCATCGCCGGCTCGATCACCACCTCGGTCGAGGTCGAGGCCCAGGGGCTGGTGGCGGTCGCCAAGCGCGGTGGAATCGGCGTCGCCCCTGTCGGCCGGGCCGCCCCCGCCGACCACGCGGCCTCCGCCCTGCGCGCCGCCGGCTTCGAGGTGCGCTCCTTCGCCGACTACCGCGCGCTCAAGTGGTCTAAGGTGCTGCTCAACATCCTCGGCAACGCCACCGCTGCCCTGCTTGACATGCCGGTGGACGCCGTGTTCGCCGACGCGCGCCTCGTGGCGCTGGAGCGGCGCGCGTTCCTCGAGGCGCTGGCGGTGATGGATGCCCTCGGCGCCCGCCCGGTCAACCTGCCGAGCATGCCGGCTGCCTTGCTGGCACTGGCCATGCGCTACGCCCCCGCGCCGGTCCTCTACCCCGTGCTCCGCAAGGCGGTGGCGGGGGGCCGCGGCGGCAAGCCCCCGTCCCTCCAGCTCGACCTCGCGCGCGGCCGCGAGCGCACCGAGGCTCGCCTGCTCTACGGCGCCATCGCCGATGAGGCCGATCGCCTCGGCGTGCCCGCGCCGGTTAACCGTGCGCTCTGGGAGGCCGTGCGCGCCGTTGCCTCGGGTCAGACCTCGTGGGATACCTTCCGGCGCAAGCCGGAGCGGCTGCTCGCCCTCGCTAAATAATGCCGTGCTCGTCGCGCAGCAGCCCCTCGCGGAAGCGCGTGATCCGCAGCTCGTCGATGTTGATCGTGTGCGCCCGGCCGTCCAGGATCTCCTCCGCCATCAGCATCCCGGTGGCTGGCGAGTGCATGATCCCGTGGCCGCTGAAGCCGCTCGCGTCCACGTACCCCGCCAGGTCCGGGTGGCGCCCCAGGATCGGCATGTGGTCCGGCGTGATCTCGTAGGCGCCCGCCCAGCACAGCTTCTCGGCCAGTCCCGCGCGCTCCAGCACCGGGAAGCGCGCCAGCCCTGCCTCCAGCACTGTGTCGAGCCACTCCCAGTCCACCGCCAGGTTGTACCCCGGCACCTCGTTGTGGTTCGACATGCCGAAGATGACGTTGGCGTGCTCCTTCCGCATGTAGAAGCCGCTCGCCACGTCGATCGTCAGCGGGATCGGCCCCGGGATCGTCTCGAACGGCTCCGTCACGTAGACGCAGCGCCGGTACGGCTTCACCGGCACGTCTAGCCCCGCCAGCGCGCCCACTGCCCCGGCCCAGCTCCCCGCGGCGTTCACCACTGTCGCGCAGCTCACCAGCCCATCGGGGGTCTCCACGCCGGTCACGCGGCCGCCCTCCACGCGTATGCTCGTGGCCGGCGATGACCGCTCCAGGCGCGCGCCGAGCTGCCGCGCCCGCGTCAGGTACCCCAGTGCGATCCCATGCGGGTCGCAGAACCCATCGTCCGGGTTGAACGTCGCGCCGAGCAGGTCGTCGGCGCGTGTCTCGGGCACGAAGCGAGCGGCCTCCTCGGGCGTCAGTAGCTCGGTGCGTGCCCCCAGCCGCCGCTGCATAGCGGTGCTGGTCTGGTACGCCTCCCACGCCGCTGGCTCGCTGATCAGAAACAGGTAGCCCACCTGCTGCAAGCCTGGCTCGCCGCCCACCTCCTCTGCGAAGTGCTTCAGGCGCTCGATGCCGTACAGTGACATCCGTACGTTCACCTCTTCGGAGAACTGGTGTCGCACGCCCGCCGCCGAGCGCGCCGTGGAGCCGGTGATCTCGGTCTCCTCCTTCTCCAGCACCAGCACGTCGGTGCAGCCGCGCGCCGCCAGGTGGTAGGCGATCGAGCAGCCCATCACGCCCGCGCCGATGATCACAACCTCAGCCGTCCGCCCGCCCATGGAGCGCTCCTTTATCGCTTCGCGAAAGCAATGTGGTTGGCTGCCCCGCCCACCTGCCCATACTTCCTACGTTCGCGTGTGCCTACGGCTCACCAACCCCCGCGCCTCGGCGCATGAGCGCCTCCGTGTCCCCAGCTGCGCCACGATATTTGCCACGCCTAGCCCGGCCCACAGCGCCGCCGCGAGCAGCGCCAGCCAGGCACCCCCGGCGATTGCCCCCAGCACCATCGCCGCGGCCACCGCCCGCCACCGCCTAGCACTGCGAAGCAGGCGCAGCCCAGCGCGACGCATACCACGGTCAGCGCCTTGCCGTACAGGCGCGCCTGCCCCGCCACCTGCTCCAGTGCCGGGCGCACACCTCCGCGGTCCAGCAGTCCCGCGGCGGCGGCGCGCGACACATCCATCACCGCCGCGATCTTGCTCAGCTCGACGCTCCCGGTGGTGAGGCGGCAGACGCGGCTGTGGTGGTCAACCCGCGCCCCCGCCGACACAAAGATCCCTGCGGGGTGGCGAACACCTCCATCCACTCGGCGCCCATCGCGGCCCCCACGCGCGGGATCGTCTCCTCGACGCGCGGTGCTGGCGCCGTTCTCCACCAAGATGCGCTCGGCGTGCAGCGCCACGTCGAGTGTGTCGCGCAGGTCGTCGGGCGCGGTGTGCGGCGCGACGGTGTTAGGTTGCACCAGTGATACACTTTTACTTGTATAATTGACCGTAGGGGCCGCCGCCCCTCTGTGTCGTCCTGCACTGCATCCAGAAAGGCCCAACCATGCCCCTCGCCTGGCTGATCATCTCCCAGCTCCTCGCCGCTGCATCGCTGCTCCCGTGGTTTCCCATGGCCTTGATGAGCTTCATGAGCACCGACAGCGGGGTAACGCCCGGCGCTATCGCCTTCATCGTGGTGATGTGGTCCTACCCGCTCCTCCCAATCATCTGCTCCATCGTTGCCTGGGTGCTTTTTGCGCGCGGCAACGTGAGCGGGGCGATGTGGGCCACGTCCATCCCGCTGCTGTTCGTGCTGGTGCTGCTCGCCGCCTACCTGGTGTTCTCCATGACCTAGCGCTTCGGGCCGGGCTTCCTGGTGGGCGCGGGCCGCCGCACCTGCGCCCCGTCATCCTCCGGCGGCAGCTGCGACTCTTCGCCGGCCACTGCCTGTGGCTCCTCGCCGGCCGTCACCTGGGGGTCTGCGTCCGAGGCGTCGAGCGCCTGCTTTCGTCGTCGGTCGTCGGTCGTCGGTCGTTGCACCTCGTCCCGCCACGCCAGCCGCTCACGCACCTCGGCCTCGAAGCCGTGCCCGGTCGGCTCGTAGTAGCGCCGCCCGCTCAGGTTCGGCGGGAAGTGCTCCTGCTCCACCCGCGCACCCTCGTAGTCGTGGGCGTACTTGTACCCCAGGCCGTACCCCAGGCCCTTCATCATCCCGGTCGGCGCGTTGCGCAGGTGCAGCGGCACCGGCTCGTTGCGCGTCTCGGCCACATCCTTCAGCGCCGTGCCGTAGGCCCTGTACACCGCGTTGCTCTTCGGCGCCTGGCAGAGATAGACCACTGCCTGCGCCAGCGCCAGGTTGCCCTCAGGCTGCCCCAGGAAGTGCACCGCCTGCTGCGCCGCTATCGTCTGTGGCAGCGCCTGCGGGTCGGCCATGCCGATGTCCTCCACCGCCATCCGCACCACGCGCCGTGCCACGTACATCGGGTCCTCACCCCCCTCCAGCATCCTGCCGAGCCAGTAGAGCGCCGCGTCCGGGTCGCTGTCCCGCACGCACTTGTGCAGCGCGGAGATCGCGTCGTAGTGCAGCTCGCCGTTCTTGTCGTAGCGCATCGCGCGGCTCTGCAGTGCGTCGCGGATGTCGTCGGTGGTGATCAGCCGCTTGCCGCCCACCGCGGGCGCCTTGGCCATCACGGCGGCCTCGAGCGCGTTCAGCGCGGTGCGGGCGTCGCCGTTGGCCATGTTCAGCAGGTAGCCGCGCGCGTCAGCCGCCAACAGCACGTCCATATCCCCCAGGCCGCGCTCTTTGTCCGCCAGCGCCCGGTCCACCAGCACGCCGATCTGCTCGTCGGTCAGGGACTCGAGCACGAACACTCGCGCCCGCGAGCGCAGCGCCGGGTTCACCTCGAACGAGGGGTTTTCGGTGGTGGCTCCCACCAGGATGATCGTGCCGTCCTCAACATACGGCAGCACTGCGTCCTGCTGGCCCTTGTTGAAGCGGTGGATCTCGTCGATGAACACGACGGTGCGCTGCTGGAACATGCCCAGCCGGTCCTGGGCCTCCTTCACCACCCGCCGCAGGTCCGCTACCCCCGCCGACACGGCCGAGACTGGCTCGAAGTGCGCGTTGGTGGTTTCGGCGATGATGCGCGCCAGCGTGGTCTTGCCGCTGCCCGGCGGCCCCCACAGCAGGATCGAGAACAGTGTGTCGCCGGTGATCGCGCGGCGCAGCAGCTTGCCCTGCCCCACGATCTGCTCTTGGCCGACAAACTCCTCCAGCGTACGCGGGCGCATGCGCGCGGCGAGCGGCGCCTGGCGCTGCAGGGCGTCCTCGCGCTGTGTGTCGAACAGCGTCTTCTGTGCTCTCGGCATAGGTGTGCGGCTTCCCAATCACCACCGGACGTGCAATCATCATGATACCACACGCCCTCGGTGCTCTCAGCGGCTCAGCGTCCCCCGAGAGCTTCCCATCGCTGGTCATCCCTATAGAGTGGTACCACCACGCCGATCGGGGCATAGCTGGTTGGGAAGATGGAGCTATTGAGAAGCAGTGCCACATACCGTATTGTGTACATCAGAAGGGCACCGTAACAAACAGACACCGGACGACATCTACGCTACCTCGGCATAATCCTTCTTGTCGCCTCGGTCTCCTCAATACTCCTCACTTATCGACCGGTTGTCGAACGACGGGAGCCTGTCAAATGCAAAAGGCGGAGGCGAGAGCCACCGCCTTCTGTCATGTTGGCCCCTGGCGCTATCGCTGGTCCCTGCGTCGCTGGCCCCACCCCGTGAGCGCCAGCAACCCCACCGCCCCCAGCACTGCCACAATGAAGCTGCGGATATTGAAGGCGAAGCTGAACCCCTGCCCGGTCACGAGTTCAACTACGAGTCCGCCCAGGAACGCGCCCACGATGCCCACGACGATGTTCATCAGGCAGCCCTGGCGCGCGTTGGTGTCCATGAACATACTCGCCACCCAGCCGGCGAGCGCGCCGAAGATGATCCACGAGATGATCCCCATGGGTGCCTCCTCCACGTCTCGGGGCGATGGAGCACTGCTATACAAGTGGTATGCCGCCGCCATCGCCCATGTTGCGACATGCTATACTCTGCGGCACACATGCCTGCCTAGGAGCCTCATGCTTGTCGTTTGCTCGCCCGATCATACCCTGCACAACCCGCCGCACGAGTTCTTCGACGGCGCCCTGATACCGAACTTCGAGAGCCCGGAGCGGGCCTCGATCATCCTCGACGCGCTCCGGCGGGCGGGCATTGGGCCGGTTGTGGCGCCGCGCTCGTTCGGCCTCGCGCCGGTCCGCGCCGTCCACACGGGTGCCTACCTTGCCTTCCTCGAGACAGCCTATGAGCGCTGGGTAGCGGCGGGCGGCGCGCCAGAGGCCGTGCTCCCGAGCACGCTGGCGGTGCGCTGGATGTCCCGCCCCTGCGATCAACCGCTTGCCGCGCCCGGATACTACGCCTTTGACCTGAGCGCGCCGATCGTCCCCGGCACCTTCCGCGCCGCACTCTCCTCGGCCGAGGCCGCGCTCACCGGGGCCGCGCTGGTGCTCGAAGGCCAGCGCGCGGCCTACGCCCTCTGCCGCCCGCCAGGGCACCACGCCGGCGCGGACCTGTACGGCGGCTACTGCTATCTCAACAATGCGGCCATCGCGGCGCAGTACCTTGCGTCGTCTGACCACCGACCGCTGGCCACCGACCACCCACCACGCCCCGAGTCGTCGGTCGTCGGCCGTCAGCTTTCGGCCGTCGCTATCCTCGATATCGACTTCCACCACGGCAACGGCACGCAGCAAATCTTCTACGAGCGCGGCGATGTGCTATTCGTGTCGATCCACGCCGACCCGGCCCACCACTACCCGTACTTCCTGGGCTACGCCGACGAGCGCGGCGCGGGCGCGGGGCTCGGCGCCAACCTGAACCTCCCGCTCCCCCCCGGCACCGGCGATGCGGTCTTCCTCGCCGCGCTCGACGAGGCGCTCGCCGCGGTCGCATCGTTTGGGCCGCGCGCGCTGGTGGTCTCGGCCGGCCTCGATACCTTCGTCGGCGACCCCGTGGCCGAGAACGGCGGCGCCTTCACCCTCACCGCCGCTGCCTACCCGGCGATAGGGCGTGCGATAGCAGCCCTCGGCCTACCAACCCTCTTTGTGCAGGAGGGCGGCTACGGCATCGAGGCGCTCGGGGAGAACGTCGTCGGCCTGCTGCGCGGCTTCGAGGAGGCCTAGCATGCGCTACACCATCCGCCGGATCGCCCCCACCTCCGCCCTGCGCGTCGGCTGCGCGCTTGGCTGGCTCCTGGCGCTGCCCCCCGCGCTGCTCGTCGCCTGGCTCGTCGTGCGGGCGGTGCGCATCGCGAGCGACTCGCTGCAGGGCCTGCGCGACGCCGAGGTGCGCCTGCCGACCTTCGATATCCCCGTGGTCGGCCTGATCGATCTTGGTACGGTCCCGGTGGACCTCACCGGGCCGCTCGGCCTCGACGACCGCTCGCGCCAGGTGGCCGAGCTGGTCGACCGGCTGCCGCAGATCTTCGCCGGCACCACGTTCGCGCTGGTTGCGGTGGGGGCGCTCGCCGTCGCCGCCGTGGTCGTGCTCTTCAGCCTGGGCTACAACCTGCTCGCGCGCCTTGGGTTCGGCCTCGAGGTGGAGCTGGACGCCGCCCCGCGCCGTGATGACGCGCACACAAGATAAGATGACACCCACCCGAACACCCCGCCCCGCGCGCGGTGCCCCATAGGTGTGGTAGGATGCCCGCTACGCGAAGAGACCCGCTACCCTGTACGGAGCACGTTCCATGACCCGCCTCTCCTCCGCCGGCCGCATCGAGGTGATCTGCGGCTGCATGTTCAGCGGCAAGACCGAGGAGCTCATCCGGCGCCTCAACCACGTGCGGATCGCCCGCCAGGGGCTCGCCGCATTCACGCCGCGCCGCGATACTCGCTACCGCCTCGGCAGCCTCGTCAGTCATAACGGCATCACCGTCGAGGCCCACGTGATCGACTCGGTGCGCGAGATCCCCGAGCAGCTTGATCCAGACGTGCACGTGGTCGCTATCGACGAGCTGCACTTCCTCGACGACGACGCGACGACGGTGGTCTCGGTCTGCCAGTCCCTCGCCGACCGCGGGCTGCGGGTGCTCGTGGCCGGGCTGGACCAGGACTTCCGCGCCGAGCCCTTCCGCCAGATGTCGAAGCTCATGGCTGTGGCGGAGCAGGTGGATAAGCTTTACGCGATCTGCGTGCGCTGCGGCGCCTACGCCACCCGCTCGCAGCGCCTGATCGACGGCCGGCCGGCCCCTCACGACGCGCCGACGATCGCCGTGGGCGGCCTTGAGCTTTACGAGGCTCGCTGCCGCGCCTGCTATGAGCACGCCCGGTAGCGAGCGGCTACGTTCCCGGCGGTGCGCCGTGCACGTTGGGCGGCAGCACTCAGCACTCAGCACTCAGCACTCAAGACTCGGTGCTTAGTACCCACGACTCACGACTCAGCACGCAGCACTCAGCACTCAGCACTCAAGACTCGGTGCTTAGCACTCAGCACTCAGCACTCGTATGCTTGCCGAGGACTTCATTCAGCAGAAGCGGGCCTCTTGGGAGCGGCTGACGGCCATCCTGGACAGGGCGCGCCTTGGGGGGGTGGCCGCGCTCTCGGCCGAGGAAATCCACGAGCTTGGCCAGCTGTATCGCGGCGCCACCGCTGACCTCGCCGTGGCCCGGCGCGACTACGCCGGCCACCGGGTCGCTGAGTACCTCAACGGGCTGGTGGGCCGCGCCCACGGGGTGGTCTACCAGAGCCCGGCCGTGCGTGGCCAGGGCATCGGTCTCTTCTTCAGCCAGACCTTCCCGCGCGCGTTCCGCGCCACCTGGCCCTACACGCTCGCCTCCTTCCTCATGTTCCTGCTGCCGGCTGCGGGCGCTTTCGCCACCGCCTACACCGACCCAACGGCGGGAGCAGCGCTCGTCCCCGGCGCCGAGGCGGTGATCCAGGACATCCGCGACCAGCGTGAGTGGTGGAGGTCGATCAATGACGAGGGGCGCGCGGCGTCGTCATCACTGATCATGACCAACAACATCCGCGTCGCCATCCTGGCCTTCGCCGGCGGCGTGTTGCTTGGGCTGCTGACGTTCTACGTGCTGATGCAGAACGGCCTGCTACTGGGGGTGGTGGCGGGCGCTGCGCATGCCTACGGCTTCTCAGGGAAGCTCTGGGGGTTCGTGGCTGCCCACGGGGTGATCGAGCTGAGCGTGATCTTCATTGCCGGCGGCGCGGGGCTCCAGCTCGGCTGGGCGATTGTGCGGCCGGGGCTGCTCACCCGCCGCGCGTCACTTGTGGTAGCCGCGCGCCGGGCTATGCATCTGCTGGTCGGCTGCGCAGTGCTGCTGGTTGTGGCGGGCGCGATCGAGGGCTTCATCTCCCCCTCGGACCTCCCGCCTGCCGCAAAGTACGCCGTCGCCCTCGCCAGCGGCGTGCTGCTGTACGGCTACCTGCTCCTCGCCGGACGCCCGGGCGATGCGAAAAGTGACAAGTGAAACGTGCCGGGGCGCGATCGAACGAGCGGTGCATCGATCGCGCCCCGGCACGTGTTGCACGATACCTTCAGCGTTTAATTCGCCACGCCACCAGCGCGCCTACCGTGGCCACCGATGCCATCAGCGCGCACTGGAGCGCGATCCGCTCGGCGCTGACATTGGCGCTCCCCGAGCCGACGATCACGCCGCCGACGCCGGTGCCGAGCGCCGTGCCAAGCTGGCTGGCGATCTGCATCGCGGCCGACGCGCCGCCCTCCTGTCCCGCCGGCGCGTTCTCCAGCACCGCCAGCGACAGCGTCGAGTAGGCCAGCCCGATGCCCAGACCGGCCACCGCCCATGCGGCTGTGCCTGTAAGCGCCGGGACGCCCGGCAGCAGGGTGAGCGCCACGCCCGCCACGCCCACCGTCACCACCGCCAGCCCGGTTAGCGCGATGGCCCGGCGGCTCACCCGCTGCGCGATGTGCGCCAGCACCCACGAGCCCGCGGTCCAGGTCATCGTCGCGGCTGTCAGCGGGAGCCCTGCGGCCGCAGCGCTCTGGCCGCGCACCTCGGTGAGCGCCAGCGGCACGAACACGTCCACGCCGAAGAACGACAGGTTCAGCAGGCCCATTGCAGCCACCGCTGCGGGGAGCCCGGCCGCTGCCCGTAGGGTGCCTTGCGGGAGCATCCGCCGTAGCGCGGGGAGCGCCAGCGCCGCACCCACTGCCGTCAGCCCAAGCGCTACCAGCGGCCGCGCCGTCTGGCCCAGCCCAGCCATCACCAGCCCCACGCCCGCAGCCAGCTGCACCGCGTCGCGCGCCTTGCTGAGGTCCGCGGACTGCGTGCCCCCCACCCCATCAGTCTGTCGCCCAGGCGCGAGCTTGCGCAGCGCGGGGAGCGCCAGCGCCGCAGCTATCACCGGCAGCGGCGCGAGTCCGAGGAACACCCAGCGCCAGCCCACGGCCTCGGATATCAGGCCTGCCACCGCGGGGCCGATCAGCCCCGGTACCACCCAGGCGGTCGATATCACCGCCAGCATGCGCGCCTTGGCCGCCTCGGGGTAGCCGCGCCCGACCGCCACGTAGGCTACCGAGCTGATCATGCCCGCGCCGAGCCCCTGCACGGCCCGCGCGCCGATCAGCACCCCCATCGCCGGCGCGAACCCTGCCCCAAGCAGCCCCGCTGTGAACAGCGCTACCCCGAGCGCGAACGGCCCAGCCGGCCCCCCACGGTCCGACGCGGCCCCTGCCACCGTGATGCCCACCAGGTTCGCCAGCATGAAGGCGCTGAACGCCCAGCCGTAGAGCGCCAGCCCGCCGAGCTCACGCGTCGTCGCCGGCATGGTCGTCGCCACTGCCAGCGCCTCGAACGCCGCGCTGGCCACGGTCAGCACCAGCCCGATCGTCAGCGGGCGTCGCCCGCCCGCCCAGATCCCCCCCTCAGCCGCCGCATCCGGTGCGGCGGACAGCGCCTGCTCAGCCATCGTGTGCATCCCTTGCAGCTCTTCGGCGCCCTCGCCATCGTACACGCGGCCAGCGCCCCCGTCATCCTTCTTGAGACTCGTTCATCAGCGGCCCGAAGGGACGAGGCGGATCGACTCTACCCGCACTTCGCCGCCGTCGCCCACGCCCACCGGGTCGAGCCGCAGCCGCGTCACGATTCCCTCCCACCCCGGCGCGCCGCGCAGCTCGATGGTGTAGATCGTCATCTCGGGGCCCGGCGCGAGCGTCCAGCGCGCCGAGCGCAGCTCGTCGATGCTGCCGTCGGCGTCGGCGAAAAACAGCTGCGCGTCGCGCGCGCCCGCCGTGCTCGCCATCCGTACCTCGACTGCCTGGTAGCGCGAGGCGTCGAGCGCCAGGAGCGGGCTCAGCAGCGCAGGGTCGGCGCCGGGGCGGAAGCTCCACTCACCGTCGAGCCGCTCGCCGGACACGTTCGCAGCGCGCCAGCCCCAGTGGCTCGTCTCGAAGCTCCAGCCCTCACCCTGCGCCAGCTCATCGGCGGAGGGCAGGCGGTGGTAGCCCGGCAGCTCCGGCGGTAGCTCCAGCGGCGCGAGGGCGGCGTGGTAGGGCGCGAAGCACGCGTCCACCGTACGCTGCTCGAGGCGGTGCCTGCGCAGCAGCTCCGCGGGTGGTCGCAGCGCCTCCTCCGCCACGAGGACCGTGGCGCCGGCGTGCAGGGCCGTATCGATCCGCCCCTGCACGGTCGCACAGGCCGCGGTCCAATCGCTCCTCGCGTCGAAGATCGCCTGGTTGAGCGAGACGAAGTTCTCGTGACCCTCGTAGTACGGCAAGTAGAGTTCCAGCAGCCCGTCCGGGACTATCAGCAGGTCGGCCGGGGTGCTGCGCGACGCCAGCTCGCGCGCCACCACCCGCTGAAGGTCGGTGGCGGCGTCGCCACGCCGCTCGATCGCACCGTAGTTCGTCACGAGAGCCGCGCCGGCTATGCCAGCGGTCACCAGCGGCCGCCAGCTCCAGGGCCGCTCATCGGTGAGGCGCAGCGCCAGCAGCAGTAGGAAAGGCGGCAGGCTCGCGATCCAGAACTCGACGTTGTCCGGCTCCCACCAGGTGAAGAACGCGCCGTAGGTCAGCAGCCACGCCAGCAGGGCCGGGACGAGGCTTCGGTGGTTGGCGGTCGGCAGTCGGCGATTGGCGGTCGGCGACCGCCTCAGGGGCAGCGCGATCGCTCCCAGCACCAGCCACAGCAGTGCGCCCCCGGGCTGCGCCAGTGTATCCGCCAGACCCTGGCCCAGATCGGCCAGTCGCTCGCGGCTGACAGGCGCGCCCCACCAGCCGGTCCGGGCATACTCGGTCAGCCACGCCATCGCTGCGTCCACGCTGCGGAACCCGCTCACCACCACCATCGCGTACAGGTAGGGCAGCCCCACCGTCAGCGCGTACACCAGGGCGTAGGCCAGCCAGCGGCCCATCCACCTCCCCCAGCTCGCACCCCGGTCGTCAGTCGTCGGCCGCTGCCTGTGGGCCGTGGCATCCAGCGCGGCGCACACGAGCACCGGCACGCACAGAAGCACGTTCGTCTGGTGGAACAGCGTCGCGCCGCCGTGCGCGAGGCCGAGCGCCATCAGCCGCCGTGTCGTCCAGGCACCTGGCCGCGTTATCAGGTCCAGACAGATGATCAGGAACAGCGCCGCCAGCGTGTAGACCTCGATCTCGACTGCGTAGTACCAGAAGGCGTACGACCCCACCAGGAGCACTGCCGGCGCGAGGGCCGCGTCTGTCCGGCCGGTGACCCTGCGCACGGTGCTGTACAGCAGTGCCGCGCCCAGCGCGCCGGCGGTGGCGTTGATGATCTGCAGTGGGAGCGCGGCGCCGCCCGTGTAGCCCAGCGCCTGCCCCACGGCCAGCGCGATTGACCCGAGCGGCCCGTAGGCCAGGTGGTGCGGGTGGAGCAGCTCCGTCCAGGGCTTGCGCTCGACGCTCGTCACGTACGAGAGTGCGTCGAAGGTATGGACTTGGGTGAGGGTGGCGAGGTACAGCACCAGGACGCT